>JAGQRJ010000706.1 GCA_020425635.1 Planctomycetota bacterium
AGGACGACGAAGCCGTCGCCGACGCCGAGCCCAAGAAGAAGGCCAAGCCCGCCAAGGACGACGAAGCCGTCGCCGACGCCAAGCCCAAGAAGAAGGCCAAGCCCGCCAAGGACGACGAAGACGTCGCCGACGCCAAGCCCAAGAAGAAGGCCAAGCCCGCCAAGGACGACGAAGACGTCGCCGACGCCGAGCCCAAGCCAGCCGACGAGGCCGCCGAGGACGAGGCGGCTGTCGCAGAGGCCAAGCCCGCGAAGAAGCGTTCGGGCACCGGCAAGGTCGGGCGCCCCGCTGGGCGGAAGTCGGGCACCGGCGCCGTTGCCAAGCGCGGGTCCGGGACGGGTCGCACGAGCGGCGTAGGCAAGGCCGCCCGTGGGGCCAAGCGCACCGCCGCCGACGGCGAGTCCGAGGTCAAGGCCGGCAAGGGCCCCATGCTCGCCCTCGCCGGGCTCGTGGGCGTGCTCGTCGTGGGGCTCGTGGGCTGGGCCGCCTTCGGCGGCAGCCCGAAGAGCCCCGCCGAGACCGCCGCGGTGAATCCGGCGAGCGAAGCAGCGGACGAGACCGCCCAGACCCCCGAGGTCGAGGTCTTGACCCCACCGCCCGCTCCCGACGAGCCCGCGGGGCCGAGCGACGCCGAGCTGCTGAAGAGCAAGGCGAACGCCAAGTGGAGCGAGCTCGGCAACCCGGCCCTCGACCTGGCCGACGAAGGCGACATCGAGGGCGCGATCGCCAAGCTCGAGGAGTTCCCCGAGGAGCTGCGCGGGCAGTCGGCCTGGACCGAAGAGGGCGCGCTGCGCCTCAAGGAGCTCAAGGCCAAGCTCGTCGTCAAGAAGGAGCTCGACGCCGCGATCGCCGCCGGGAAGGGAGGCGACAAGGACGCGCTCAAGGCCATGGTCCGAAAGGTCGAGAGCCCCGGCTATGCGATGACCGGGCAAGGCTTCGTCGACCAGTTCAAGGACGCCGCGACCGAGATCCTGGGCGAGTCTGGCTACGAGCGGATCCTCGGCGAGATCCGCGCCGCCCAGGACCGTGAGACCTTCGCCTCCCTCGGCTCCGAGACCGAAGGCGAGGGTGAGCGCGACCTCGGTGACCTCGCCGAACTCAACAAGGAGCCCGAGATCACCCTGCGCGGCTCGCCCGAGCGACGCGAGCGGCTCAAGGCCGAGGCCGAGGCCTCCGCCCAGGCGCTCAAGGCGGCGCAAGATCAGGTGAACGCGGTGCGCGCAGCGCGCGCGGCCAAGATCCAGGCCGAGGCCAAGCGCGTCATCGAGGCGACCAAGAAGAGCAAGCTCAAGTTCGGCGACGGCCAGACCGCCGTGGTCACCGACTACACCAAGGACGGCTTCACCGCGCAGATCGGCTCGCGCAGCCAGACCTTCGGCTGGGGCAACGCGCCCCGGGACCTCGGGCCCCAGGTCAAGCGCCTGGCGATCGACCCCAAGGACGGCGCGCAGCGCTTCGACCTCGGCCTCTACTCGTTGAAGATGGGCCAGTTCGAAGACGCCAAGGCCGACTTCGTCAAGGCCGTCGAGCTCGACGGCTCGTTCAAGGGCAAGGTCCCCGACGTCGACAGCCTGCGCCACCACTTCGACCTGTTCCGTGGGCAAGCCACGATCAAGGACGGCGCGGAGAGCACGATCGTCTGGAAGTTCGACGGCGACCGGCTCCAGGAGAAGCTCGACTTCCAGCCCCTGGGCCAGGGGATCCAGGTCGAGGTCGTGGGCGGGAAGCTCAAGATCTCGAGCATGTTCCCCGGCGTGAACTTCATGGGCGGCAGCATGCGCGGCGAGTGGGAGCACGAGGTCTCGGTCTCGGCCGTGCTCGGCTCCATGAACCCAGCCCCCGCGATCGGCTTCAACAGCGACGTCGCGCTCTACCTCGTCGAGTTCGGCGAGTCGAAGACCCAGCTCATGGGCTTCGGGCAAAAGGGCAAGGAGGCGATCGCCAGCGCTGACACCGGCGCGAAGCCGGGGACCCCGGTCACCGTCAAGGGCACCCTCGACGGCGGAAAGCTGACCATCCGCGTTTCGGTCAACGGCAACTCGGTGCTCGAGCACGTGGTCGCCTGGGACGAAGACCTGAGCATGATGGTCGGCGCCTTGGGCGGCGGCGAGGTGCGCTTCGACGAGATCAGCGCCACCGGCAAGCTCAACTCGAAGTGGCTGCGCCGCGCCAAGGCGTCGGGCCCGAACGAGATGGCCCGCGCGCTCAGCGAGTTCGAGCGCGACACGATCGCGGGCGCGGCGGGCAAGGTGCCCGCAGCCCTCGCCAAGACGAGCGCCGAAGACGAGGTGATCCTCGAGGGGATCCCCGAGGACGCTCAGGCCAAGCTCCAGGAGGCGCGCGACCTGCTCGCCCAGGGACAGGTCGCCTGGGGCAACGCGCTGCAGAAGATCGAGGAGGCGGGGCGCGCGAGCTTCGAGTTCCACGCCGCGCACTACATGTGGGCGGCCCTCATGTATCGCCGCGACCCCGAGGCGGCGCTCTACCGCTGCGATCGAGCCCTGCGCGGCGTCGAGGGCTTCTTCGAGGCCAAGGTCGTCAAGGCCGAGGCGCTGATGATGCTCGGCCGCGCCGACGAGGCTCGCGCGTTGATCGACGAGGCGCTCAAGGAGCGCCCGGGCTACGCCCCGGCGCACGTCGCACGCGCGAACATGATGATCGTCGACGGGCAATACAGCCAGGCCTACGACACCCTCGAGGTCGCCGACGTGCTCTCGCCGGGTGACCCCACGGTGCAAGCGATCATGATGCGCGCCCAGGCGCTCAACGAGGGCCCGGCCTGGGCCAACGGCAAGCTGGTCGAGAGCGACTGGTATGCGCTCAACACCGACTACGTCGACGACGCCGAGCGCTTGTCGCACCACCTGGAGGCGATCCGCGCGCGCTACGAGGAGGCCTTCCCCAACCTCAAGAACCCCGAGGCCAAGAAGCGCGTCTCTTCGGTGCTCGTGTTCCGCGAGCCCGAGGACTACTACCGCTACTCCTACCGCACGACCCAGGACCGCTCGGAGAACACCCTCGGCCACTTCAACCCGAGCACCGGGCAGCTCCTGCTCTTCCTCGACGCCGACATCGACGAGCCCGGATCGCTGCACGTGGTCTACCACGAGGGCACGCACCAGTGGTCGCACGGCCAGGGTGTCTCGTTGCCCTTCTGGGCCAACGAGGGGATCGCGGAGTACGTGGGCGGCACGATCCTCAGCGACGAAGGTGAGATCAAGGAGCGGGCGATCACCGACCCCTTCCTCAAGAAGCGGCTCATGAGCCTCACGGGCAACTGGGAGAACCGCAAGGACTTCATCGACATCATGAGCGAGACGCCGGGCGAGTTCTACTCCGGCTTCACCGGGTTGAAGTACGCGCAGGCGTGGACCATGGTCCACTTCTTCATGGAGGCCGACGTCGAGGTCGAGCTGCACGAGGGCGGCACCGCCAAGCTCAAGGACCTGTTCGTCGACTACTTGAACAAGTTCAAGAACGTGCAGCGCGAGAGCCAGCAGGGCATGAAGCTGCAATACGTCTACCTCGAGACCTTCTACCGGATCGGGAACATCAAGGACGTGCAGCAGCAGTGGGAGCGCTGGGTCAAGAAGCTCTGCGAAGAAGCAGACGTCCCCTTCACCCACAAGATCGGCGACTGATCCGAGCGCGAACACGATCGCCGCGGCAGGGCGAGGCTCAGGCCTCGCCCTTCTGCGTGTGTCGCGCGAGGGCTGAAGCTCCGGGGGGCCGTGTGCGTCGGAGCAGGGTGCGAATCCGAGCAAGGTACGGCAGGATTCGCGCGTCTCGTGAGCGGAGGTGGAGATCCATGAAGGCCCAGCGCACGATCGCCCTGATCGGCTGCGCGCTCGCGCTGCTGTCCGCGCCGGCGCTCGCCCAGGAGGAGCCCGCGAGCGGTCCGCGCCTGCGGGTCGGGCGCACGACCCTCGAGCTGCCCGAGCTGATCCAGGGGCAGACGACGCTGCTCGAGGTCGAGCTCGAGAGCATTGGCGAGGCGCCGCTGCAGCTGAGCCTGGTCGACGTGACCTGCGGCTGCACGGTGGTCGACTATCCACGCGAGCCGATCCCACCGGGCGAGCAGCGCACCCTGAAGCTGCGCTTCGACTCGACCGACAAGCAAGGGAACGTCAGCGTCGACGTGTTCCTCTACTCCAACGACCCCACCCAGCACGACCGCGGCGCCTACTGCACCCGGCTCAACCTGCGGGGCGAGGTCGGCTCGCACTTCCGACTGCGCCCGCGAAGCGCGGCCTACGGCGAGGTCCTGGCCGGGGGTGAGGCCCAGGCTCGCCAGATCGAGGTCAACGCCCGCGGCCCCGCCCGCGAGGCCATGCACCTCGCGCCCCGCGAGGTGCCCGACTTCCTCGAGGTCTCGGTCGAACCCGGGGAGGACGCGAGCAAGGCCCGAATCCTGGTCAAGCTCCTGCCCTCGGCGCCGCGGGGCGACCTGCTGCAGTACCTCGAGTTCGACACGGGGGTCGAGTCGCAGCCGGTGCTGCGCCTGCCGGTGGTCGCCACGATCACGGGCATGATCCGCGCCCCGGTCGGCGTGGACCTGCGACGGATCGTGCGCGGGGCGGAGCCGACCCTCGAGCGCGTGCCGCTGACCCTCAGCGACGCCTACGAGGGCGTGCCCGGGCGGGCGCTCCCGATCCACCGCCTCGACTACGACCGCGCGCGGCTCGAGGTCGAGGTCGAGCACGTCTCGCCCCGGCGGGCCGACCTCCTGATCCGCGGGCGCAGCGACGCGCCCCTGGGGCCCTTCAGCGCGCCGATCCACGTCTACTTCGACCTCACCGAGCAGCCGCAGCTCGTCGTGCCCGTGTTCGGCAACGTGGTGGGACGGGTGCGCTGCAGCCCGGCCGCCCTCGCCCTCGGCGCGCGCGAGCTGCAGGTGGTCGGCGGGACCGTGCTCGAGGCGTCCCTCGAGCCTGCCCTGCCCGGGGTGTCGCTCGAGCTCGCGGCGGCGGACGGGGGCAGCGTCGTGCGCCTGGTAGGCGGTGAGCTGAACGCCGACGCGCGGCTGGTGCTCCGCACCGACGTGGAGGGCGAGGAGCGCGTCGTGGTCGAGGTCCTCGCCGCGCCAAAGTAGCGGGGAGCTCCACGCCGTCCCGCGCGATTCAGCGCTACAATGAGGGCATGCTGGTCGAACCGAAGCCGAGCCCCATGGACCTCAAGTGGGGAATGCTGGGCATGCCCGTGCGGGTCTCGCCCATGTTCTTCGTGGCGGCGGTGCTCCTCGGCTGGCGCACCTCCAAGCCCTGGGCCGACGCCACCGGTCAGAGCCAGGGCGCGATCCTGTTCACCTGGGTCTTCGCCATGTTCGCCGGGATCCTCGTGCACGAGCTCGGTCACGCGGTCGTGGCGAGGCTGTCGGGCGCGCGCAACGTGCGGATCGTGCTCTACCACCTCGGCGGGCTCGCGATCAGCGAGGGGCGCCGCCTGCGCTGGCAACGGGTGCTGGAGCTGCTCATGGGCCCGGGCGCGGGCTTCATGCTCGGAGGCCTGTGCTACGGGGTGCGGGCGCTCGCCGACGCGCGCGGCTGGCAGCTGCCGCCGCTGGTCGAGTTCTTCCTCAGCTCCAGCATTTGGATCGGCTTGATCTGGGGCCTGGTGAATCTGCTCCCGGTGTTCCCGCTCGACGGCGGTCAGATCACGCGCGAGCTGCTCGAGGCTTGGCGCCCCTACGACGGCATGCGGATCGCCTTCCGCGTCTCGGTGGTGGCCTCGATCCTGGCCGCCTGCGCCGGGGCCTACTTCCGCGACCTGCTGGTGGTCCTGATGTTCGCCTACTTCGCCTACTTCAACTGGCAGCTCAGCCGCCTGCCCCCGAGCGGCGGCGGCGGCTTCGGCGGCGGCCAGCCCGCCCAGGGCGCCGAGCCGCGGCAGCCCTGGGAGCGCGACCCCGATTGGTGGAAGGGCTAGCGGAGAGGCCCCCCGTGACCCGCGAGGCCTCGATCCAGCAGCGCTTCGGCGGGATCTCCCAGGGCCTGGTGCACCTGCGCGAGGTGCGCCTGCTCCAGGGCCTGCTCGACACCCCGACGGCTCCGCGGACCGCCCTCGACCTGCCCTCCGGCGTCGGCCGCCTGACTCCGCTGTTGTTGGGGCGGCCCGGGCTCGAGCAGGTCGTGTGCGCGGACCTGAACCGCGACCGCCTGCTCCGGCTCGTCGCCGGCTTCCCCGCCGCGCGGCCACACGTCGCTCAGGTCGACCTCTTCTCCGGGCTGCCCTTCCCCGACCGCGCCTTCGACGTGGTGCTCTCGATCCGCTTCTTGCACCACGTGCGCGAGCCCGCGCGCGTCGAGCGGGCCCTGCGCGAGCTGCTGCGGGTCACCCGCGGGGCGCTCCTGGTCTCCTACTACGGCACCACTTGGACCCACAGCGCGCAGCGGACCCTGCTCCGCGCCCTCGGCAGCCGCCGCGCCCGCAAGCTCGCCGCGCTCTCGCCGGCCCACTTCGCCCAGCTGGCCACCCAGGCCGGAGGCGTGGTGCAGAGCGACCGCGCGATCCTCCCCGGCCTGCACGCCCAGCGGATCGCCCACGTCGAGCCGGCAGCCGCGGGCTAGCGTGCGACGATCCAGCCGTCCTCTCACCCACGCTCCCCTCGAGCCGTTCTCCGCCATGACCGCTCCCCGCACACGACGCACGGTGTGCTCCAATCTCCCGGGCATGACGGCTGCGAGAGGGTGGGCATGAGCTGGCACGTGTGGATCGATCGGGGGGGGACCTTCACCGACGTGGTCGCTCGCGATCCTCAGGGCGAGCTCCACGTGCGCAAGCTCTTGAGCGAGGACCCCGAGCGCTACGCGGACGCGGGGATCGAGGCGATCCGCCGCCTGCTGCCCGAGGCCCCGAGCGCGGCGCTGCTCGAGGACGTGCGGATGGGCACGACGGTGGCGACCAACGCGCTGCTCGAGCGGCAAGGGAGCCGGGTGGGGCTCTTGATCACGGCGGGCTGCGAGGACCTGCTCGAGATCGGGACCCAGGCGCGCCCCGAGCTGTTCGCGCTCGAGATCCTGAAGGCCCAGCCGCTGGCCGAGCGGGTGGTCGGCGTGCGCGAGCGGCTCGCGGCCGACGGCGCGGTGCTCGAGCGGCTCGACGTGGCGCACCTGCGCGCGGCCTTGGGCGAGCTGCGCGCGGCCGGGATCGAGACCCTCGCGGTGGCCCTCCTGCACGGGGCGACGAACCCGGTCCACGAGCTGCAGGTGCTCGAGGTCGCGGCGGAGTTCGGCTTCGCCCACGTCTCGCTCTCCCACCGGGCCGGAGGCGAGGTCGGGCTGACCGCGCGCGGAGAGACCACCTGCGCCGACGCCTACTTGACCCCGGTGCTCCGGGGCTACGTCGACCGGGTCCGCGGAGCGCTGGGGGCCGACGTGCCCCTGACCTTCATGCAGAGCAACGGCGGGCTCGTCGCCGCCGAGCGCTTCCAGGGCAAGGACGCGGTGCTCTCCGGCCCCGCCGGCGGGGTCGTGGCCTGCATGCACGTGGCCCGGCGCGCGGGGGTCCCGCGCGCGATCGGGTTCGACATGGGCGGGACCTCGACCGACGTGTGCCGGGTCGACGAGGACGGCGCCGAGACCGTGTTCTCCCGGGAGGTGGCGGGGGTGCGCCTGACCGTGCCCATGCTCAACGTCTCGACGATCGCCGCCGGGGGCGGCTCGCTCTTGCGCTGCGACGGTCGGCGGCTGCGCGTGGGCCCCGAGAGCGCGGGCTCCGTCCCCGGGCCGGTGTGCTACCGCCGCCCCGGCGGGCGGCTGGCGCTGACCGACGCCAACCTGCTCCTGGGGCGGATCCAGCCCCAGCACTTCCCCGCCTGCTTCGGCCCCGAGGGCGACGCGCCCCTCGACCCGGCGCCCGCCCGGGCGGCCCTCGCCGAGCTCGCGCGCGAGGTCAGTCAGGCCAGCGGGCGCGAGACCTCCGCCGTCGAGGTCGCCCTGGGCTGCGTGCGGATCGCCAACGAGAGCATGGCCCAGGCGATCGAGGAGATCAGCGTGGCCCGCGGCCACGACGTGACCGGCTACGCGCTGGTGTGCTTCGGCGGCGCCGGCGGGCAGCACGCCTGCGCGGTGGCCGACCGCCTGAACATGCAGACCGTGGTCCTCTCGCCCTGGTCGGGGGTGCTCTCCGCCTACGGGATCGGGCTCGCCGACCTGCTGCACCACCAGGTGCACCCCCTGCTCCAACCCTGGGAGGAGGTCGAGCCGGGCGCGCTCGCCGCGAGCTGGGCCGAGCTCGAGGCCGCTGGGCGCGGCGCGCTGCGCGAGCAGGGGATCCCAGCCGAGCGGATCGACGTGCGGCGCAGCGTCGAGCTGCGCTACCGCGGCGTCGACGCGAGCCTCGAGGTCGCCTGGAGCGACGACCGCGAGGCGGTCGAGGCCGCCTTCGCCGCCCAGCACCGCGCCGCCTACGGCTTCGACCGCCCGGGCCACGCGCTGGAGCTGGTCAACCTGCGCGCGGTCACCCGAGGCAAGGCCGCCCTCGCCCCGCCCCCGGCGCCTCAGCCGGCGC
>JAGQRJ010000707.1 GCA_020425635.1 Planctomycetota bacterium
TACGGGGCGTTGCGGCGAACCGACAACAGAGACAGAGACAGAGACAGAGACAGAGACAGAGACAGAGACAGAGGCCTCCCCTCTGCCCACGACCCCCCGCTCAGGTAGGCTGACCCCATGAACCTCAAGCACCTCGGCCAGCGGATCCGCGAGCTGCGCGAAGCCCGCGGGCTCAAGCAGCGCGACGTGGCCAGCGCGCTGCAGATCAGCGCGCAGGCGGTGTCGAAGTGGGAGCGCGGCGAGAACGCGCCCGATATCTCGGTGCTGCTCGACCTCTCGCAGCTCCTCGACGTGACCTGCGACGTGCTCCTCGGACGCAAGGAGCGCCTCGGCGACACCTTCCCCGCGGCGGTGTTCGTGAGCGAGCTCGCCGGCTTCGCGCGCGACGCGGTCGACACCTCACCCCGCGACGTGGCCCTGCGCACCAACGGGGTGCTGCACCCGGTGACCGAGGCCTTGCTCGCCTTCGACGGGGTGCCGGTGAAGTACACCGGCGACGGGCTGCTCGGCTTCTTCTCAGGGCCGACCCACGCCAAGCGCGCGCTCGACGCGGCGCTGCGCGCGCGGAAGGTGTGCGACAGCCCCGCGCTCACGATCGCCGTCCACCAGGGCGAGATCTTCCTCGGCAAGCTCGGGCACCCGGACTACGCGAGCCTGGACATCCTCGGCGACACGGTCAACACCGCGTTCCTCCTCTTGCAGTGGGCTGTGGCGCAGCACCCAGGCGCCGTGTGCGCGAGCGCGACGCTGGCGGCCGCGGCGCCGCTCGAGGTAGACGCCGCGACCCGGCACGCTGCCGAGCTACCTGGCCTCGCCGAGGCGCTCGAGCTGGTCTGCCTGCCTTAGGCTCTGTCCGCAAACTCAGCCAACGCCCTCGCTTGCCCTCGTCGCCGCCGACTGCGTTGGTCGCCGGCCACGTAAACCCATTACGCTCGGACTGGCTCCCGCCTTGTCGGACGACGACGAGTGCGGCGCGAGGCCATTACCTGAGTTTGCGGACAGAGCCTTAGCTCGCGGGGGACTCGGCCGGAGCCGGCGGCGCCGCGTTGCGGGTGATCCAGCTCATGACGAAGGACGACGCCACCGAGAGGAACGCGAAGGCGGCGAGGATCCCGAACACGTAGTGCCAGCCGAGGCTGTCCGAGATCTTGCCCGCGCCGAAGGCCGCCACGGCGCCGCCGAGGTAGCCCACGCCGTCGAGCAAGCCGGTGCACGTGCCCGCGCCGCGGGAGCCGGCGATGTCCAGCGAGAGGCAGCCGCTGGTCATGGAGTAGGGCCCCAGCAGGAAGAAGCCGGCGCCGCCGAGGAGCACCACGATCACGTCGGCGTAGCCCTTGGCGTCCTGGGTGGCCAGGATCGCGATCCCGACCAGACAGGCGGTCAGCCCGGCGAGCATGACCCACATGGCTCGGAAGCGGTCGCCGTTCTTGCCGGGATAGCGGTCGGTGTACCAGCCCAGAGCCACGGTCCCCAGGCAGCCCAGGAAGGGGAACAAGGCCGACTTGAGGATCGCCATGGTGTCGGTCTGGCCAATGTCGGCGAGGAACTTCGGGGTCCAGTGGAAGAACACCGAGCGCAAGAGCGTGGTCAGGAAGCTGAACCACAGCAGGTGCCGATAGATCCTGAGCTTGAGCAGGCCCACGAGGATCGTCTTCACGCTCGGCGAGTCTTCGCCCTCCTCGTTCTCGAGGTCGACCTTGTGGCCGTGGCCGCTCTCGGCCTGGCCGAAGTTGGTCTCGGGGATCACGTCGGTCGGCTTGGCCTTCGAGGCGAGGTACGACCACACCCACACCAGGCTCAGCACCGCCGCCGGCCAGAGGAACAGCCCGCGCCAGCCCGAGCCCATTTCGACGAGGAAGCCGGCGAAGAGCACCGCCGCCACGCCGCCGAACTGAAAGTTGATCGAGATGAACCCCATGATCGTGCCGTTGCGCTCGGCCGGGTACCAGTAGCCGATCGTCTTGGCGATCCCGCCCCAGCCCATGGAGAGGAAGTAGCGGCAGGCGCACCACACCGCGACGAACATCCACAGCGACCACGAGAGCGCGAACAACACGTTGAAGAAGATCGCGCCGGCCATGCCGACGAGGAAGATCTTCTTGCCGCCCAGCTTGTCGCCGAGCGGGCCGTTGACGAACTTGCCCGCCGCGTAGGCGATCTCCGAGGCCGCCGCGATCATGCCGAGGTCGGAGTTCGTGTAGTCGAACGCCTTCTCCATGAGCGGGAAGGCCGCGGAGAGGTTCTTGCGGCAGAGGTAGTAACCGACGTAGCCGAGGAGCATGACCCAGAAGGTCGAGACCCGCCAACGCGTGAGGCGACCAACCTCGTCGGGGGTGAGCTCGCGCAGGGTGCCGTCGACCCGGCCGGTGTAGATCATGGGGTCCTCGAGGAGGAGGGGCTGTGGCTACAGCACCCGTGGTTGGTGGCCGACGGCGACGATCGCCTCGGCGAAGGCGACCGCGGCGGCCTCGCACTGCTCGAGGGAGCCCGTGAGGTAGGCGCCCGCGAAGTTGGTCTCGGTCGGCGGCGCGAAGTTCTTCACGAGCCGCACGTCGGCGGCCTTGAGCGCGGCGTCGACCCCGACCCAGGCCTCGAGCGGCGGGGCGATCAGGTAGGCCAGCGGAGCCCCGACCTCGAGCCCTGACTCCCGAGCCAGGTAGCTCCCGATCGCGTGCACCACGTGCGGGAAGATCGCGAGCGAGCCGTCGGCGTTGGCGGTGTAGAAGCAGGCGTCGTGCTCGAGGCAGCGCACGCAGGCGGCGAGCCCCTCGCGCACGTCGGCCGGGCTCTGCCCGCCGAGGATCCCGAGGATCTCCCCCGAGAGCGGGCCCGAGGCGTGCGCGGCGCCGGCGTAGAGCGAGCGCGCGAAGACCACGTCGACCGGCGCCTGCTTGGTCGCCTCGTCGAGGGCCACGTAGAGCGCGTCGTCCTGGTCGCAGGTGATCAGCGCCAGCGAGGGGTGCGCGTCGCCCGAGAGCCCGTAGGCCGCGAGCAGCTCCTCGGGCGCGTTGGGAATGAAGCGGGTCGCGAGGACCTTGGGCCGGATCGGATCAAGCACGGTGCGCTCCCACGGGTGCGGCCCCAGCGAAGGAGCCGGCGCTGCCCCAGCGCGGCGTGTGGCGCTCGGCCACGCGATCCCGCCGGCGCTCGGGCTGGGCGCGGGCGCGCTCGGCGGGGTCGGGGGCAGCCTGGCGCTTGACCCCGCTCATGCCGACCCGCATGAACTCGACGAGCATGTCGGCCACCCGCCGCGCGGCCTCTTCGGGGCGCGTGCCGCGGGCGTGAATGTTGGAGAGCACCTCGCGGTCGCTGTCCATGGCCACGTTGCGCGGCTCGAAGATCAGGTAGGCGCTCATGCCGTCGCCGGTCCCCAGCCCAGGGCGCTCGCCCACGAGGTGCACCGCGGTCCGCGCGCGCAGCGCCTCGCCGACCTGGTCCATGACCTTGACCCGCGCCCGGCGCACGAGGACCACGTCGCCCAGGCTCAGCCCGCGCTGCTGGCACTCGGCGCGAAACGCCTGGACGAAGGGCGGCGCGTTCATGGCCACCGCGCGCGCCGAGAGGCCGTCGCCCACGAGCACCTGCACGTCGACCCCCGACGCGCAGCGCGAGACGACCTGGCTCAGCGCGTCGGCGGGCAGCTCGCGCCCGAGGTCGGGGCGGAGGAGGAACTCGTCGAGGTCGCCGGCCCGGGTCTGCACGCTGAGCGCGGCCCCGATCTGCTGCTCGAAGCCCTGAGGGAGCTCGCTGCGCACGGCCTCGACCGCGATCATGCGGTCGCCGAGCCACTTGAGCTGGGTCGCCGTCCGCTGGCGGACGCCCGCGCGCCCGACGCCGATCTGACAGATCGTCGCCGCCTGGAGCTGGGCGAAGCGCTGCGGGTCCTCGGGCTGCGGAGGCGCCGCCAGGCGCGGCCACCCCGCCGGGGCGCCGCTGGGCGTCCCTGGCAGCAAGGGCCGCACGAGCTGGGGTGCGGCGCGCAGGCTGCCCTGGGGTCCGTTCGCGCCGCCCTGCGCGACGCGCTGGTCTGCCTCGCCGAGCCGCCGACGCAGGTCTTGCATGAGCGCCAGGGTCCTCACGCGAACACCGACGGGTCGCCGAAGCGCGCGGTGCGTTTGCCGTCGCGGGTCAAGCCGACCTCCTCCATCCATTGCTCGAACTCGGGCGTGGGCTTGAAACCCAACAGCTCCCGGATCGCGGCGTTGTCGTGAAAGCTCGAGGACTCGTAGTTGAGCATGACGTCGTCGCCGAGCGGCAAGCCCATGAAGTAGTTGCAGCCCGCGGTGGCCAAGACCACCGCCAGGCTCTCGAGCTGGTTCTGGTCGGTGCGGGCGTGGTTCGTGTAGCACACGTCGCAGCCCATGCTGACCCCCAGCAGCTTGCCGCAGAAGTGGTCCTCGAGCCCGGCCCGCGTGATCTGCGGCCCGTCGAAGAGGTACTCCGGGCCAATGAACCCGACCACCGAGTTGAGCAAGAAGGGCGCGTAGCGCCGGGCGAGGCCGTAGGCCCGCGCCTCCATGGTCAGCTGGTCGGTGCCGAAGTGCGCGTCGGAGCTCAGCGCCGAGCCCTGCCCGGTCTCGAAGTACATCCGGTTGGGCCCGATCGCGGTGCCCAGCTCGGCGGCCATTTGGGCCGCCTCGTCGAGGAGCTCGACGCTGATCCCGAAGCCCTGGTTCGCCTTCTCCGAGCCCGCGATCGACTGGAACATGAGGTCCAGCGGCGCGCCGCGCTCCAGCGCCTGCATTTGGATCGTGACGTGGGCCAGGACGCAGTTCTGGGTGGGCACCCGGTGCCGACGCATGAGGTCCTTGGTCACGTTGAGCAGCTCGTAGCAGCTCTCGACCGAGTCGGTCGACGGGTTGATCCCGATCACCGCGTCGCCGTTGCCGTAGCTCAGCCCCTCGCGGGTGACCGCGAGGATCGCCTCGGGGTCGTCGAGCGGGTCGTTGGGCTGCAGCCGCGAGGAGAAGCGCCCCGCGAGCCCGAAGGTGTTGTTGGCCTGGGCGACGACCCGCACCTTGCGCCCCGCCACGATCAGGTCGAGGTTGCTCATGAGCTTGGCGCAGGAGGCGACGATCTCGGGGGTCAGCGCGGGCGAGAGCCGGCGCAGGTCCTCGCCGGTCGTCGCGTCCTCGAGGATCCACTCGCGCAGCTGGCCCACCGTCCAGCCGCGCACCCGCTGGAACAACGCGTCGTCGAGGGAGTCCTCGACGACCCGGGTCACCTCGTCTTGCTCGTAGGGCACCGCCGGGTGCTCGCGCAGCTCGCCGAGGGTCACCTCCGCGAGCACGAGCTTGGCCGCGACCCGCTCGCGCTCGTCGCCCGCGGCGACCCCCGCGAGCTCGTCGCCCGACTTCGGCTCGCTGGCCTTGGCCATGACCTCCTTCAGCGAACCGAAGGAGTGCGTCCGTCCGAGTAGGGTCGTCGCTAACCGCATTGCCGCTCGCTGCTGCGCCCCCCGCGGGCGCGGAGCGCTACCCTAGCCCGCGCACGGGGCGAGGGCAAAGGGAGACTGTCCGACCCGCTCAGGCGTCGTCCCACCACACCTTCAGGCCCGCGACTCCACCGAGCAGCGCGCCCAGCGCGGCCCCTCGTTCGCCGGCGATCGCGTAGCCGATTCCGCCCGCCAGGCAGGCCCCCAGGAGCAGGTGCACGACGAGTCCGAACAGGCAGCCTCGGGTCGTGTCCTCGTCGAAGAGCGAGGGCTCCGGTGCGCTGCGCGAGCTTCCGAACCACCGCCGCCACCAGGGCTCGGGCGGCAGACGGGTGGACTCGGGCCAGCCGCACGCCGAGCAGGGGCGAGCGCTGAGCTCCGCGTTGCAGTTCGGGCACACGCGCACTTCGGGGGCCTCCCTCCTGCACAGGACGCTATCCTGCGGGGAACCGAAGTTCACCGGGAGGTCACCGTGCAGCAACCCCACCGCGCCCTGTTTGCCCTCACGACCCTGGTCGCCGTGTGCACGGCCCACGGGGACGAGCGCCTGATCGGGACCTGGGTCGGGACCGGACCGGGGAACCAGGGCTCCCGCGTCGTCGTCGAGCCCGACGCGGTGACCCTCGACGGGGAGCGGCTACCCCTGCGCTTCGTGGGCCCCGGGCTCCTGGAGGTGGGGCCCCCGGAGGACCCCGCGCGCCTGCGCTACGAGCTCTCCGGAGACACCCTGACCACCGTCGACGAAGACGGCCCCGCGACCTGGCGCCGCGAGGCGCCGCAGGTCGCCAAGCCCGGTCCGGCGCCCAACCCCACGCCGCCCGCCGCCGCGGTGGACCCCTTCGCGCGTCGCTTCGCCGGAGGCGGGCTGACCCTGACCCTGCGCGGGACGGTGTCCGCCGGCTACACGGGCGAGCTCACGCTCAAGGGCCAGACCTACCCCGTGCGCGCGAAGGCCAGCGGTGCGCAGCTGGCGGGGACGTTCTCCCTGGGCGAGCACAGCTACCCGTTCGAGGCCGAGCTCGCCGGCGACACGCTGTCCCTCAGCAGCGGGGGCACCGACTACCGCCTCCAGGGCGACCCCCTGGGCGGGACCGCTCGCCGACCCGGCGACGGGCCGGCGGCGGGCACGGTGATCATGGTCGAGCACCGACTGCGCGACCCCGGGGTCGGGAACATGGAGTCGCACACCCTGCTCGCCCCCAAAGGCTGGACCGTGAAGGGCGGGGCCTGGTGGGCGCACACGAACTACTTCAACGTGCTCCCCAGCCGGGACATTACGGTCACGGCCCCCGACGGGCGCGAGGTGCACCTCGCTCCGAGCATTCTCGCGCGCGACCTGCTCCCGGCCCCTCAGCTCAACATGCCGCGCCCGCCCGAGGGCAGCGCCGACAAGGGAATCCCGGTGCTCTACCTCCCCGACTCCCTCGACGCCTGGAAGCGTTGGGTCGAGCGCGGGCTGCACCAGTCCCTGCCCCAGGCGACCCAGGTGCGCGTCACCAACGCGGTCGTGGTGCCCGAGCTCACCGCGATCCTCGACCGCCAGATCGAGTGGCGCCGACGAATGCTCGCCCAGCAAGCGCAGCAAGACGCCAGCCTCGGCATGCGCACGTTCATCGACGCCAAGGTCCTCGCCTTCGAGTGCCGCTACACCGACAAGGGGCGCGACTGGGAGCAGCTGGTGGTGTTCGGGACGACCTACGAGGGCTTCGAGTCCCAGCTCACCGGGCGCACCACGACCTGGGACATCAACCCGGCCGTGATCTACCGCGCCCCCGCGGGCAAGCTCGACCCGAGCATGCCGCTCCTGGTCGCGATCGTGAACACCGTGCGCGAGACCCCCCAGTGGTCGAAAATGCGCGCCGAGCACCAGGCCAAGCTCGCCGGGATCGCGGCCGAGGGCGCGCGGCAGGCCAACCAGGCCGCCATGGACCGCTCGCGGATCATCGCCAAGGCCAGCAGCGAGATCAACGACATCATCATGGGCGGCTACAAGCAGCGCGAGGCGATCAAGGACGCCACCCACGCCAAGGTGATCAACTCGATCCACGGCACCGAGGACTACGTCGTGCCCGGCGGCACCGCCAGCGTCCAGCTGCCCAACGACTACCAGCGGGTCTACACCAACGGCAACGGGGAATACCTCCTGACCAACGACGTGCTCTACGACCCCAACACCGACTCCGCCCTGAACGGCAACCAATGGACCGGCATGGAGGCCCGGCGCTAGAGGACGCGGGCCGCCCCACGGATCGCGGCAAGAGGCTTCGGCCGCCCGGCTCGAGGCGACCTCGATCGAGGTCCGAAGGGGTGAAACCTCCCTGTGGCAGGGCCAAGTCGTAGGGGGTTTCACCCGGCTTCGTCCTGGGAAGCAACGACTGCCGGGGAAGGACTTAGCTCCGGAACACAGCATGCTCAAGGACACGGCGGAAGAAGGAGGACCCAATGCCTCGATACTGCCTGGCCCTCGGTGTGGCCGCCCTGTTCGTCGTTTGCACCACGGCTCACGCGGAGCTGGGCGAAGGGAGCAGCGGCCCCGAAGTCCGTGCCCTGCAGCGCGCGCTGAACCTCTACGGCAGCCACCTCGAGGTCGAGGGCGTGTTCGAGAAGGAGACGCGCCGCGCCGTGCGCCGCTTTCAGCGGCAACACGACCTGGACGTGACCGGCGTCGTGAACGGCGCGACCCTCGAGCGCCTCATGCAACCGCTGAAGCTCGGGGACACCGGGAGCGAAGTCCGTCGCCTGCAGCGCATTCTGAACGCCCCGATCACGGGGACCTTCCGCACCTCCACCGAGGAGGTCGTGAAGCGCTTCCAACGCGAACACGAGCTCGAGCCCACCGGCGAGTTCTCGCCGCGCCTGCTCGGGCTGCTCGACAACGACCCCGAGTCCGCCGTCGCCCCCGAGGCCGATTTGGCCCAGGGAGAGGACGACGCGACGACGACTCAGGCCGCGACCGGCGCGGGCGCCGCGGGCTCGACCCCCGGCCTCGACGAGCTCGGCGAGGGCACGTCCGGCAGCTCGTCGGAGTCCGCGGGCTCGAGCTCCGACTCCTCGACCACGAGCAAGGCCGGAGACGCGCTGAAGGACCTCTTCTCGAGCATGACCAAGGGCGGAGGACAGTTCGCCAACGGTCAGGGGACCGCGAGCAGCGCGAAGAGCGGCGGCACCTCGGGCAAGCCCCTCGGCGGCGGCGCGATCTCCCGCCCCGACCCTCTCGCCTCGGTCAAGAATGGCAGCACCGTGGGCAACCAAGGCGGGACGCAGGCCGGGACGAGCGGGACCCAGGCCGGCACCGGCGGGACGCAGGCCGGGACGAGCGGGACCCAGGCCGGCACCGGCGGGACCCAGGCCGGGCAGGGCTCGCAGGCCAGCGGGCAGGGAGCTCAGGGGAGTCAGAGCGCACAGAGCGGCCAGGGCGACCAGAGCAGTCAGGGCGAAGACAGCGCGTTCACGAGCAAGGAGCTCCCGCTCAAGGTGTTCAAGAGCCTCGCCGAGTTGGGCAGCGCGCTCGAGGTCCTGAAGGTGATCGAGGATATTCAGCAGAAGCTGGCCCAGGGCACGATCGAGGAGGCCCTGGTGCAGGCCATGAACAGCATGAAGAGCAAGGCCAAGTCGGCCGACGCCAAGGCCCTGATCGACCTCGCGATCAAGGTCTACGAGATCCCCAGCCCCGACGGGAAGAAGAAGTACATTCAGCCCGCCCTGGTCGCCGTGCTCAAGGCCAAGGCCGTCGAGATCGGCGCCGTGGGGCAGGGGCCGGGCGCCGCGGCCTCCGCCGTGGCGAAGGCCGCCTACGACAAGCTCGTCGCCGCGCGCTTCCCCGGCCTCAAGTAGGTCGGGCGAAGGAAGCCTCGTCCGCCGCGCGCGGAACCCGCGCGAGCTGCACCGGGACCCCCTTGTGAAAGGGGGTGCGGGTGAAGGGGTCGCAGTGCGCGGCCGAGGTCAGCTCGTTCACGCTGGGGCCGGTGGGCGTGCGCGCGCCGTCGGCGTCGGGGTGGACCAGGCCGTAGCCGTGGGGCAGCGAGACCAGGCCTGGTGGGACGACCTCGCTCGCCTGCCACGCCACTTGAGCCTCGCCGCCCTCGGCCTGCACGAGCACCCGATCGCCGGGGCAGAGCTCGAGCCGCGCGACGTCGTCGGGGTGGAGCCACAGCGCGCCCTCGGCGTCGGTCTTTCGCCAAGCGGGGTCGCGGTAGATCGTGTTCGCGTTGTAGGCCCTGCGCTCTCCTGCCATGAGCAGGAAGGGGCGCGCGGGGTCCCGCGCGTCCGGCTCGTCGGCGAGGCCCGCGAGCTCCTCGAGCAGGCTCGGGATCGCGAGCTGGACCTTGCGCTCGGGGGTGCGGAGCATGCTCCAGGTGTCGTCCCAGGCGTGCTCGCTGATCGGGGTCCCGCGCGGGGAGCCGAGGATTCGGGCGAACAGCGCCTCGCCCAGCCCGGCGCCGGCGGCGCGGATCCCCGCGCGCTCGACGGCCTCGCGGTGGCGGCGGGCGTAGAACTGCGCCGCCCCCCACACCACGGCCGCGGCCTCGAGGCCTGTTGGCAGCGCGCGCCCGAGGGTCGCGTAGAGCACCAGGGGGGTCAGGGGCGCGAGCTTCGGGTTCAACGCGAGCTTGGCCTTGAGCGCCGCCGGGAACAGGCGCAAGCGTGGAGCGCGCCGGTCGAGGCGCGCGACTCGCTCGAGGAGCGGGAAGCGCTCGGGCAGCGCGCCCAGCGCGACGCACAGCCGGCGGTAGATCTCGGGCTCGGGCAGGGTCCCGGGGGGCGCCGGGAGCAGCGGGTGCCTGAGGTGGAAGCTGTTGTGGGGGAAGCCGAGGTTGAAGAAGGTCGCCTCGGCCTTCTCGAACTGCGAGGGCGCAGGGAGCACGAAGTGGCTCAGCGCCGCGGTCTCGGTCAGCGCCACGTCGATCGTCACCGCCAGCTCGAGCCGCGAAAAGGCCGCGCGGTAGGCGGGGCTGTCCGCGCCCGAGCGCAGCGGGTTCGCGCTGTCGACGATCAGCCCGCGCACGCGCTCCGGGTGGTCGCTGTCGATCTCGGCCGGGAGCACGTTGGGCGGGTAGAGCTTGGCGATCGGGTGCATGCCCGTGACCCGGGTCCTGAGGCCCCCGGCGTGTTCGGGCTCCGGCGAGTGTCCGATCAGGGGCACGAGGAAGGAGTGCAGGCTGTTGGTGCCCGGCCGGGCGAAGTGGCCGCACACCAGGTAGAGCAGCTTCTCGAGGTAGGAGTTGAGCGTGCTGTGGCGGCTCTGCTGGATCCCGAGGTCGGCGCGCACGGTGGCTGAGCGGGCGCCGGCGAACAGGCGCGCCACGCGCTGAACCTGCTCGAGCGGCACCCCCGAGCGCGCGGCGAAGTCGGCGACCGGAACCTCCCCGAGCGCGGCGAGTACCGGCGCGGACTCCGTGGTGTGCGCCTCGAGGAAGGTCGCGTCGTGGAGCTGCTCCTGCGCGATCACCCCGAGCAGCGCGGCCAAGAGGAACGCGTCGTGGCCGGGGCGCACCTGGAGGTGCTCGTCCGCCAGGCGCGCGGTCTCCGTGCGTCGCGGGTCGATCACGACCAGGGTGCGCGCGGGGTCCTTGTGCAGCGCCTGCAGCACGCGCCGCGCGCGGGGGAAGCCGTGGGACTGGAAGGGATTGGTCCCGAGGAACACCACGACCTGCGCGCCTTCCACGTCGCTCGTCGCGTGGCAGGTCTGGCGGCCGAAGAGCCGTCCGTTGACCCAGAAGTCGCCGGTCTTCTCCTGAGCCAGCGCGCTGTAGACGTAGGGGCTGCCGAGGGCCGCCCGCAGCGACGAGCCGTAGACCCCGCCGAGGTGGTTCCCCTGGCCCCCGCCCCCGTAATACGCCAGGCTGTGGCCTCCGTGGTCGCGCCGGAGTTGGGCGAGCTTGCCCGCGATCGCCCGGATCGCGTGCTCCCAGCTGACCTCGCGGAAGCTGCCGTCGGGCTGGCGCTCCAGGGGGTGGGTCAAGCGGTCGGCGTGGGTCTGGTAGTGGTCGAGGCGCGCCGCCTTCTGGCAGAGGTAGCCGCGCGACTCGGGGTGCGCTGCGTCGCCGCGGACCTTGGCGATTCGCGGGCCCTCGAGCTGGACCTCGAGCCCGCAGTTCTCGCTGCAGAGAATGCACGCCGTGGGCGCCCAGGTCGCGCCGCCCCCTCGCGGCGCGCTCAGGGGAGCGAGATCGCTGGGCGGAAGCCGACCTCGCTGGAGGTGCTCGACTGAGTGGTTCCACGGGGGCGGGGCTCGGGGCCGAAGTACGGCACGTGCAGCACCCGCACCGCGGAGCGGCACTGCTGGGCGTCCACGAAGGAGGGGCCACCGCGGCTGACGCCGAGCAGCTGCCCGGGCCCGGAGTAGTCGCCCCAGGCGCTCCCCGGGTCGCACCACTCGCGGACGCCGCTGTGCATGTCGTAGAGCCCGAACGCGTTGGGCCGCTTCTTGCCCACGGGGTGAGCGGGCAGCGGTGAGGCGCTGGGCGGCCAGGCGTAACGCTCGAAGGCCTCGGGCGAGTAAGCGCCGAAGGACCAGGGGGTCTCGGTGCCGGCGCGGCAGGCGTACTCCCACTCCTCCTCGCTCGGCAGGCGGAACCCCGCGCGCTCGCAGAACTCGTGCACGTCCACGAA
>JAGQRJ010000708.1 GCA_020425635.1 Planctomycetota bacterium
CCGCAGCGCCGCCGCCGGCGCCGGCTCCCGCCCCGGTCCAGGTGGCGGCGCCCTCCTCCGCGCCGCGACCCCCCGCCGACGTGAGCAAGGTCGAGCAGGTCTTGACCGACGCTTGGGAGACCCTGCGCCAGAGCGCCGACCTGCTCTTCGCCGCGAACCCCGCCGACGCGCAGTCCTACCTCGTGCGCCGGGTGGCCGCCTGGCAAGGGATCAAGAAGCTCCCCCCGATCCAGGGCGGCCAGTTCGGCTTCCCGGGCGGCGGAGGCATGGCCAAGAAAATGGAGGAGCTGCTCGAGGCCGAGAACTTCGACGCGCTCCTCGCCGTCTCCGAGCCCCTCGTCTCGCAGCAGAAGCTGTGGCTCGAGCCCTCGTACTTCACCGCGTGCGCGCTCGAGGGCCTCGGCCCCCGCTATCAGTCCGCGCACGAGGCCGTCGTCAGCCACATGGTCGGCCACGTGATCCGGCACCCTGCGCTGCTCGAGACCAACTTCAGCAACGGCTATCCGGTCGCGAGCGGAGCCTGCCGAATCTGGGTCCGCTCGCACATGAGCACGGGCGGCGGGGGCGGGTCGAGCGAGGACCCCAGCGACCCGACCGGCGCCCTCGAAGAGGCCCGGGGCATGCTGCTGCAGGGCGCGCTCGCCGACGCGGTGCGCACCCTCGAGGCGGGGCTCGCGGAGCAGCGCAGCCGCCGCGGACGCTTCCGCTGGGCCATGGCCGTCGCGCAGCTCTGCCTCGACGGCGACAAGGCCGAGCTGGCCTCGTTTCGCCTGCGCAGCCTCGAGCGTGAGCTCGAGCAGTTTGGGCTCGAGGAGTGGGAGCCGTCGCTGGCGGTGCACTACCTCGGGCTCAGCTATCGTTGCGCGCGGGCCCAGGGAGATTCAGGGGCCGCTGAGGCCCAAAAGATTTACGAGCGCTTGTGCCGCGTCGACATGGCCGCGGCGTTGGAGCTCGACGGTTAACCGCGCCCACAGGGTGCCGAGAGGTTGGACATGGCGAAGGAAGGATCGATCGCTCCGAAGGAGCGGGTCAACATCCGCTACAAGGCGGCTACGGGAGACATGAAGGAAGAGCGAGAGCTGCCCCTCAAGCTCTTGTTCATTGGCGACTACACCCTGCGCGACGACGACACGCCGCTCGCCGAGCGGGCGCCGATCAACGTCGACAAGGACAACTTCAGCAAGGTCATGAAGGGCCAGAAGCTGAGCCTCGACCTCAACGTGAAGAACAAGCTCGAGGAGGGCCAAGAGGGCGAGGACATGGCGGTCAAGCTGAAGTTCGACAACCTCAAGGACTTCGCCCCTGAGGCGGTGGCCAAGCAGGTCCCCGAGCTCAACGCGATGCTCGAGCTGCGCCACGCGCTGACGGCGCTCAAGTCGCCCCTCGGCAACAACAAAGACTTCAAGAAGAAGATCCGCGACATCGTGGGCACCGACGAAGGTCGCGCCCAGGTGCTCAAGGAACTCGGACTCGGCGAATAGGCTCGGGAGAAGAAGGAAAAGAACATGGCAGAAGAGCAACAAGCCGCGCAGCCCGCGGCCGCTGAGGCCGAGACCACCGAAGGCTCGCTCCTCGACTCCATCATGGAGCAAACCAAAATGGCCCCCGGCGACGACGGCTACTCCGTCGCGCGCAAGGGCGTCGAGGCCTTCATCGCGGAGCTCCTCGCTCCCGGGAAGGCACAACGCAAGGCCGACAAGACCGTCGTCGACCAAATGATCGCGGAGATCGACGAGAAGCTGAGCCGTCAGCTCGACGAGATCCTGCACCACGAGACCTTCCAGCAGTTGGAGAGCGCCTGGCGTGGGCTGAAGCTCGTCGTCGACCGCACCAACTTCCGCGAGAACATCAAGGTCGAGATCCTCAACTGCTCGAAGCAAGACCTGCTCGACGACTTCGAGGACTCCCCCGAGATCACCCAGTCGGGGCTCTACAAGAAGGTCTACACCGACGAGTTCGGCCAGTTCGGTGGGAGCCCCTACGGCTCGATCCTCGCGAACTACGACTTCGGCCCTGGCCCGCAGGACGTCGCGATCCTCGGCCAGGTGGCGAGCATCTCGGCCATGTCGCACTGCCCCTTCGTGGCGGCGGCGGGTCCGCAGATGTTCGGGATCGAGAGCTTCGAGGACCTGCCGAACCTCAAGGACCTGCAGGCCGTGTTCGAGGGCCCGCAGTACGCGAAGTGGCAGGCCTTCCGCGAGAGCGAAGACTCCCGCAACGTCGCGCTGACCACCCCGCGCTTCCTCCTCCGGCTCCCCTACGGCTCCGACACGGTGCCGGTCAAGGAGTTCAACTACGAGGAGCGGGTGCAGGGCAGCCACGCCAGCTACCTGTGGGGCAACACGAGCTTCGCCTTCGCGACCCGGCTCACCGACAGCTTCGCCAAGTACCGCTGGTGCCCGAACATCATCGGCCCGCAGTCGGGCGGCGCGGTCGGCGACCTGCCGCTGCACCAGTACGAGGCCATGGGCGAGGTCCAGACCAAGATCCCGACCGAGGTCCTGATCTCGGACCGCCGGGAGTACGAGCTGGCCGAGCAGGGCTTCATCTCGCTCAGCATGCGCAAGGGCAGCGACGAGGCCTGCTTCTTCTCGGCCAACTCCTGCCAGAAGGCCAAGACCTTCGGCACCTCCAAGGAGGGCAAGGAGGCCGAGAGCAACTACCGCCTCGGCACCCAGCTCCCCTACATGTTCGTCGTCAACCGGCTCGCGCAGTACATCAAGGTCCTCCAGCGCGAGCAGATCGGTAGCTGGAAGGAGCGCGCCGACCTCGAGCGCGAGCTGAACCAGTGGATCGGGCAGTACGTCGCCGACGACGACAACCCGTCTCCCGCGATCCGCTCCCGCTGCCCGCTGCGCAGCGCGCTGATCACCGTCGAAGACGTCCCCGGCGAGGCCGGCTGGTACAAGGTCGACATGAAGATTCGCCCCCACTTCAAGTACATGGGCGCGTTCTTCACCCTGTCCCTCGTGGGCAAGCTGGACAAGGACTAGCCAACCCCGAGGGGGGAGCGCGCCGGCACCGGCGCGCTCCACTCGTTTCGAACGATCGACGGAGGCGCGACCTCGAGCGCGCGCCCGCGTCGTGTCCTACTACGTAATGAATTGAACCCAATCTGGCGGCTCACGTGGCCGCATCGCGAGGAAGTTTATGTCTGGAATGAAAGTTTTCATGAAGATCGCCGATATGCCCGGGTCGTCGCTGGAGCGCGCCGACTGGTCGGAGATCCGCGGCTTCTCCCACCGCATGGAGTACCCCTTCGACATGCGCGAGGCCAAGGGCCGCGGCGAACCGCAGCACGGCGCCTGCACCATCCTCAAGGAGATGGACAAGTCGAGCCCCAAGCTCTACGAGGCCCTGGCGAAGAAGAAGAAGATCAACTCGGTCGAGATCGAGTTCGAGCGCGACAAGCCCGGCGAGGGCGCGACCGAGGTCTACTTCAAGATCACCCTCACGGACTGCCGCCTGATCCTGGCGCGTCCCCACATTCCGACCCCGGCCGAGCGCGACGAGACGACCCCTCCGCACATGGACGAGTGCGGCTTCGCCTACCGCAAGATCGACTGGGAGTGGCTGTCTGGCGGCAAGCTGCCCACGACCTTCGACTTCTCGGCTCCCCAATCCTAGGGCGCTGAGCGCGCGCGCTGACCGCGGGAGGCTCCTCCCGCGGTCGCGCTGCGTCGCCCCCCCCGCTCCGGCCTACCAGGACCTCCATGCAGCGTGAGCTCACGATCCTTCAGCGCCTCCGCTCCGACGACGTCGCCCCGTCGGCCATGGAGAACACCGGGCTCATGATCCGCTCGGTCCAGGCCAACCTCGTGCGCGTGCTCAACACCCGCGAGGGTGACGCGCTGATCCAACCCACCTTCGGCATGCCGCCCCCCAACGAGATCGTGCACGCGTTCTCCGGCGCCGTGGCGCGCATGACCAAGAAGATCCGCTCGAGCATCGAGGACTTCGAGCCGCGGCTCTCCGACGTCGAGATCGTGCACCTCGAGTCCCCGGACGACCCCCTGACCCTCAAGTTCCAAGTCCAGGCGCGCTTGACCGCGTCCAGCAGCGGCTCCTGGGTGAGCTTCATGCTGCGCTTCGACCCCTCGGGTCGAATCACCCTCAGGCAGTAAGCGCCGTGAGCTTCAACAAGTACTATCAGGACGAGCTGGCCTACCTCCGCGACATGGGTCGCGAGTTCGCCGAGCGCTTTCCCAAGCGCGGGGGACACCTCGCCGAGGCCGGGACCGACCCCGACGTCGAGCGCCTGCTCGAGGGCTTCGCGTTCCTCACCGGACGCGTGCGGCAGAAGCTCGACGACGAGCTCCCCGAATTCACCCACGCCATGCTCGAGCTCTTCTGGCCGCACTACCTGCGCCCGCTGCCCTCGTTCACCGTGGTCCAGTTCGAGTCGACCAGCAAAGCGCTCGACAAGGTGATCGCCGTCCCCCGCGACACCGAGCTCGCGGCCAAGGAGCTCGACGGAACCTCCTGCCGCTTCCGCACCACGAGCGCCATCGACGCCGTCCCGCTCAGCGTCAGCGGCCTCGAGGTCGGGCCGAGCAACTCCCCCTACGTACGCCTGGCGATCAAGCCCAAGAAGCCCGGCGCGCTGAAGAAGCTCAAGCTCGAGCGCCTGCGGCTCTACCTCGCGGGCGAGGCCGCGGCGTCGACGAACCTCCGCCTGTGCCTCCTCCGCTACACCAAGCGCGTCGTGCTGCGCGCGCCCAGCCTCACGGAAGACGTCGTCCTCGACGCCCGTGTGACCCCGGCGGGGCTCACGCCCCAGGACGCGCTGTTTCCCCTGCCCACGGTCTCCTTCCCCGGGTTCCGCCTGCTGTTCGAGTACTTCGCGTTCCCCGAGAAGTTCAGCTTCGTCGACGTCGAAGGCTTGGGTCCGCTGGAGTCGGTGGGCACCGCCCAGGAGTTCGAGCTCGTGTTCGAGCTCAGCGAGCTGCCCCAGGACATGCCGCCGCTCTCCGAGAAGAACGTGCTGCTCAACTGCGTCCCCGCGGTCAACGTGTTCGCCCACGACGGCGACCCGATCCGGCTCGACCACACGCGCACCGAGTACAAGCTCCGCCCCGCCTGCCGCGACGCGAGCCACTACGAGCCGTACTCGGTGGAGGGGGTCACCGGGATCCGCCGCGGGCAGAGCGAACACCGGACCTACAGCCCCCTGTTCTCCTTCAAGCGCGAAGAGGGCGGGCTGTTCTTCCGGGCGCGCCGCGCGCCCTCGCAGACCCTCGAAGGGAGCGACCTCTTCCTCTCCTTCGTCGGGCACCTGAAAGCCGACGACCTGGACGTCTCCGAGACGATCTCCACGAGGCTCCTCTGCACCAACCGCCAGCTGCCGCGGAGCCTCGGCCTCGGCGCGGTGTGCGAGCACACCAGCGACTCTCCCCGGGCCCTGCAGTTCAAGAACGTCCTCGCCCCGACCCCGTCCGTCCCGGCCCCGCTGGCCGGGGACGTCTACTGGTCGTTGATCTCGCACCTCTCGCTCAACTACCTCTCCCTCGCGGACGCGGACCGGCTGCGCAAGCTGCTCCGGCTCTATGACTTTCGCGCCCTGGTCGACCGCCAAGCGGCGCGGACCCTCGAGCGCAAGCTGGGCGGGATCGCTGGCGTGCGCAGCGAGCGCGTGACGCGGGTGCTCAAGGGCGCCGCGGTCCGCGGCATGAAGGTCGTGCTCGACCTCGACGAGGAGCGCTTCGGCGGCGAGGGCGAGGTTCATTTGTTCGGAGACGTGCTCAACCAACTCCTGGGCCAATACGTCTCGCTGAATGCGTTCAGCGAGCTCGAGGTCCGGGGCCAGAAATTCGGGGAGGTCCATACGTGGGCGCCGAGGTCGGGCGAGCGCAGCATCCTCTAGCGACCGCGCTCCTCGAACACGGAGAGCGCTTCGCGTTCCAGCAGGCCGTGCGCCTGCTGCAGCTGCTGCATCCGGAAGCGGTCCCCGTGGGCTACCAGGGCCCCGCAGACAAGGAAGCTCTGCGCTTCACCGGCTGGCTGAGCCTCGCCTTCCCCCCGGGCGACCTGGCCAGCATCCGGGCCTGGGACCGCGAGCCAGACGGCCTCGGCAACGTCGACCCCCGCCCGCGCTTCGTGCTCGAGGCGACCTTCCTCGGGCTCTACGGCAGCTCGTCGCCCCTGCCGACCTGCTACACCGAGGAGCTCCTCGACCAGGACGAGCCCGAGGCGGAGCGCGCGTTCTACGACCTGTTCCAACACCGGCTGATCTCGCTCGTCTACCGCAGCTGGGAGCGCTACCGGATCGCGGCCCGCTTCCGGGCCGACGGGAGCGACTACTACTCCCAGCGCCTCGGACGCTTGCTGCACGTCTCCGACCGCGAGGTCCCCGACGACAGCGGCATGCCCCGCCTGCGGCTCTTGGCCCTGGCCGGGCTGCTCAGCCAAACCCCGCGCTCCGCGATCAACCTCAAGGCCGCCCTCGAGACCAGCTTCAGCGGCGTGCGCTTCGAGGTCGACTCCTTCGTGCCGCGCTGGCAGACGATCCCCCGCGACCAGCACTCGCGCCTCGGCGGGCTGAACTCGATCCTCGGCGTGGACACGCTGTTGGGCGAGCGGATCCGCGACTGCGCCTGCACCTTCCGCGTGCGGGTGGCGACCGAAGGCTTTCACGACTACGCCGACTTCCTCCCCAGCGGCGCGCGCTTTCGCGCGTTGCGGGAGGTGATCGACCTCTTCAACTCCGATTCACTCGATTACGAACTCGAGGTTGGACTCCCGGCTGCGGGGGCGCCTCCGTTCGCACTAGGAAACCAAAACGCCCGCTTGGGCTGGAGCACCTGGCTTGGCCGACCCGACGAGGTCGACTGCCAGATTCGCTTGTTCTTCGAAGGAGCACAGCATGGTGGACATTGACCTCAAGGCCCTGGTCGGGCGCCTGAACCCGAACTGCAAGCGCGCGCTGGAGACGGCCGCGGGGATCTGCGTCTCGCGCACGAACTACGAGGTCCTCCTCGAGCACGTGCTGCAGCCGCTGTTGGAGGACACCAACGGCGACGTGTATCACATCCTCAACCACTACGGGATCGATCACTCCCGGGTGAACCGGGCGCTGGTGAGCACCATCGACGGGTTCAAGACCGGCAACCAAGGTCGGCCCGTGCTCTCGCCGCTCCTGCAAGACTGGCTCAAGCAAGCCTGGCTGCTGGCGTCGCTGCAATACGGACAGGCCGAGATCCGCTCGGGCAACCTGTTCCAGGCCCTGATCGCCAGCCCGCGGATCGCCGCGGGCGACTACGTCGACCTGTTCGAGGACCTGAACAAGGACGACCTCAAGAAGAACTTCTTCGACGCGGTCGGCCCCTCCTCGGAGTCGGCGCGGCGCTCGGTGGCCGAGGCTGGCGGCGCGCCGTCCGCGGGCGGCCAGGGCGACGCCCCCGGCGGCGAGGGCACGGCCCTCGCCCAGTTCTGCGTGTGCTTCACCCAGCGCGCGCGCGAGGGGCACATCGACCCCGTCTTCGGCCGCGACCGCGAGATCCGGCAAATGATCGACGTCCTCGCCCGCCGGCGGAAGAACAACCCGATCGCGGTCGGTGAGGCGGGCGTCGGCAAGACCGCGCTCGCCGAGGGCATGGCGCTGCGGATCGCCGAGGGCGACGTGCCCGACCTGCTGAAGAACACCGAGATCTACAGCCTCGACATGGGCCTGCTGCAGGCCGGCGCGAGCGTGAAGGGCGAGTTCGAGAAGCGCCTCAAGGCCGTGATCGACGAGGTCAAGAGCTCACCGATCCCGATCATCATGTTCATCGACGAGGCCCACACCCTGATCGGCGCCGGCGGCGCGGCGGGCGGCGGCGACGCGGCCAACCTGCTCAAGCCGGCCCTGGCCCGCGGTGAGCTGCGCACGATCGCTGCGACCACATGGTCGGAGTACAAGAAGTACTTCGAGAAGGACCCCGCCCTCGCGCGCCGCTTCCAGCTGATCAAGGTCGAGGAGCCGGGCGACGAAGACACCACGACCATGCTCCGCGGGCTGAAGGGCAAGTACGAGGAGAGCCACAAGGTCACGATCCGCGACGACGCCCTGGAGGCCGCCGCGACCCTCGGCAGCCGCTACATCGCCGGCCGCCAGCACCCTGACAAGGGCGTGGACCTCATGGACACCGCGGCCGCGCGGGTCAAGATCTCGCTCAGCGCCAAGCCCCCGCACCTCGACGACATGGAGCGTCGGATCCTGACCCGCGAGCGCGAGCTCGAGGCGCTCCGTCGCGATCGCGACCAGGGCCGCGGCGACGTCGACGAGCGGATCAGCGAGCTCGAGGCCGAGATCAACGGGCTCACCGACAGCGTGGCCCAGGTCACCGCGCGCTGGAACGCCGAGCAAGAGGCGGCCGGCAAGGTCGTCGCCCTGCGCGAGAAGCTGGCGGGCAAGACCGAAGAGGGCGAGCAAGGCGAGGCCCCGACCGGGGCCGCGCGCGAGGCCCTGGTCAAGGAGCTCGAGGCCGCGGTCAAGGCGCTCGAAGAGGTCCAGGGCGACGACCCCCTGATCTTCCTCGAGGTCACCCCCGACGTCGTGACCAGCGTGGTCGCCGACTGGACCGGGATCCCGATCGGCAACATGATCAAGGACGAGGCCTCGGTGCTCCTCAGCTTCGAGGACAACATGTGCAAGCGCGTGGTCGGCCAGGACCACGTCATGAGCGTGGTCGGCGAGGGCATTCGCGCCTCGAAGGCCGGGCTCAAGGACCCCGCGCTGCCCATGGGGATCTTCCTCTTCGTCGGCCCCTCGGGCGTCGGCAAGACCGAGACCGCCCTCGGCGTCGCCGACCTCATGTTCGGCGGCGAGCGCTTCATGACGACCGTCAACATGAGCGAGTTCCAGGAGAAGCACACCGTCAGCAAGCTCGTCGGCTCGCCCCCGGGCTACGTCGGCTACGGCGAAGGCGGCGTGTTGACCGAGGCCGTGCGGCAGCGTCCGTACTCGGTCGTGCTCCTCGACGAGGTCGAGAAGGCCGACCTCGAGGTCCTCAACCTCTTCTATCAGGTGTTCGACAAGGGCACCCTCGCCGACGGCGAGGGCCGCGTCGTGGACTTCAAGGACACGGTGATCTTCCTCACCTCGAACCTCGCGACCGACTTGATCACCGAGGCCGGCATGGCCGACGAGCCCATGCCCGTCGAGGAGCTGGTCTCGCTGATCCGCCCCACCCTCAGCAAGCACTTCAAGCCGGCGCTGCTCGGGCGCATGACGATCGTGCCGTTCTACCCGCTGAAGCCCGACGCGCTGCGCGGGATCGCCAAGCTCAAGCTCAGCAAGCTGCAGAAGCGCATGGCCCAGCGTCACAAGGTCGAGCTCGTGATCTCGGACGCCGTGATCGACGCGATCGCGGCCCGCTGCACCGAGGTCGAGAGCGGCGCGCGCAACGTGGATCACATCATTCGCTCCACGCTCCTGCCGCAGATCTCGACCCAGCTCCTCAGCCAAATGAGCGACGGGCCCCTGCCGCCCAAGCTCACGATCGGGCTCGAGGACGACACCTTCACCTTCACCTTCAGCGAGTGAGCTGATAAAGGCGAGGGGCCTCCAAAGAGAGGCCCCTCGCTGCGTCACGACAGAGCTCCGCCCTGCGAAGCTGGGTCCCTCGAGACCTTGAACCGCAGAGACGCGGAGAACGCAGAGGTTTCGCAGGGAGGTTCTGTCCCAACCCTCGATCGCTTCTCCCTCTGTGATTTGGTTTCGGAGCTAGATCTCTGCGCAACCTCCGCGCCCTCTGCGTTTGACTCCTGTTGGCATACGGAGGAAACCCATGCCCCCCTCGTGGACCTCGCTCGCTTTGGCCGCCCTCGTCGCCGCGCCGGCGCTCGCGCAGAGTGTGACCCCGCCGGCCGAGCACCTGGGCTACCCCGTCGGCGCGGACTTCGAGCTGCCCGACTGGAACCAGGTCAGCCAGTATTTCGTGAAGCTCGGCGAGCAGAGCGAGCGCGTGCAGGTCTCGCGGGTGGGCACGACCACCGAGGACCGGGCGTTCCTGTTGGCCGTGATCAGCGACCCCGAGAACCTGGCGCAGCTCGACGCGCTCAAGGCCCACGCCAAGCGGATCGCCGACCCCCGCGGGCTGAGCCCCGACGAGCGCGCGGCCCTCTTGACCCAGGCCAAGCCCTTCGTGTTCGTCTCTTGCGCCATGCACGCCACCGAGACCGCGGCGCCGTCCTTCGCCATGGAGTTCGCCTACCTGCTCGCCACCTCCGACGCCGAGCCCTGGGCCTCGGCCCGCAAGGAGGCGGTGATCCTGCTGGCCCCCAGCCTGAACCCCGACGGGCTCGACCACGTGGTCGAGTGGTACCGCCGCACCCAGGGCACCCCCCACGAAGGGGCGTCCTTGACCAAGCTCTACCAGCTCTACGCGGGGCACGACAACAACCGCGACTGGTTCGGGCTGACCCTCGCCGAGACCCGGATCGTGACCGGGCTGCTCTACAGCGAGTGGTTCCCCCAGGTCTACTGGGACGTGCACCAACAGCGCGGCGGCCGCGAGCGCTTCTTCCTCCCGCCCTACCGCGACCCGCTCAACCCGAACCTCGACCCCGCCGTGGTCACCGCGATCGACGCCCTCGGCTCGCGCGCGCTGTTCGACATGACCCGGGAAGGCCTGAGCGGGATCTCCACCGGCGTCACCTACGACATGTGGTGGAACGGCGGCAACCGCAGCGTGCCCGTGCGGCACAACGTGATCGGAATCCTGACCGAGGCCTGCTCGGTCAACTTCGCCTCGCCCGTGTTCCGCCGCCCCGACGAGCTCGAGGCCCCGCGCGGGCTGGGGGGCTACGCCCCCTCCAATCGCTTCCCCAAGCCCTGGCCGGGCGGCTGGTGGCGCCTGCGGGACATCGTCGACTACGAGCTCAGCTTCGGCCGCTCGCTGCTCGGGAGCCTCGCGCGTGAGCCCAAGACCTGGCTCGCCAACTCGCTCGAGGCCGCCGAGCGCGCCCTCGACGTGGAGGGCGAAGCCCCCGCGGCCTGGGTGATCCCCAGCAGCACGAACCATGACCGCGGCGCCGTGCGCCGCCTGGTCGACGGGCTGCTCCTGGGCGGGGTCGAGGTCTTCGTCGCCGACGAGCCCTTCCGGGCCGACGAGCGCACCTGGCCCGCCGGGAGCTTGATCGTCCCGCGCCGCCAGCCCTACGGCGCGCACGTCAAAGACCTGTTCGAGCTCCAGCGCTACCCGGCGGGCGACCCCCCCTACGACGTGGCCGGCTGGACGCTCCCGCTCCTGTTCGGCGTGCACCGGGTGGAGGTCGTGCGCGAGTTCGGCTGCGCCCAGACGCGAATCGGCTCGGCGGAGCAAGCGACCGCGAAGTTTCCCCCCGCGGTCGCAGGCGACGCTCGCGACACCGCGAGCTGGGCCGCGGCCTTCAAGCGCCTGCGCGCCGAGGAAGACGTCTACTTCGTCGACGACGAGGGCCCCGTGGCCCTGCGCCCCGAGGGCAAGGACTTCAAGCGCCTGCGCCTCCCGCGGATCGGGCTCTACGCGCCCTGGTTCGGCAGCATGGACGAGGGCTGGCTGCGCTGGGTGTTCGACACCCACGGTGTGCCCTACGTCCGCGTGCGCAACGAAATGCTCCGCGCCGGCGACCTCGGCGCGTTCCTCGACGTGCTGATCGTCCCCAGCCTGCGCGGCAGCGACCTCGACGACGGCCGCGCCCCCGGCTCCGTCCCGGGCCGCTTCGCCGGGGGCTTGGCCCCCGAGGGCGCGATCGCGGTGGAGGAGTTCGTGCGCCAGGGCGGGCGGTTGATCGCCCTCGGCGACGCGAGCGAGTGGGCGATCGAGCTGCTCGAGCTGCCGCTCGTCGACGCGATCGCGGCCGCGGCGAAGGAGGAGCAGGGCCGGGACACAGGGTTCTCCTGCGGCGGCAGCGTGCTCCGCGCGGTCCCGACCGCGAGCGCCGAGATCAACGCCGGGCTTCCGCACTCCCTGGCGCTGTTCTTCTCCAACTCCGCCGCCTGGGACCTGGGCGAGGTGCCGAAGGACGCGCCGGAGCCCACCGTGCTCCTGCGCTACGCACCCCAGCGCACGCTCTACTCGGGCTGGATCCGCAAGCCCGAGGTGATCCAGGGCAAGGCCGCCTGGGTCCACAGCCTGGCGGGCAAGGGCGACGTGCACCTCTTCGGCTTCCGCCCCCAGTACCGCGGCTGGTCCCAGGCGACCTTCCAGCTCTTGTTCCGCGCGATCCTCGTCCCCCGCAGCCGCGTGGCCCCGAAGGGCTAACCGCCGTGAACCCGCGCAAGGACGTCCACCGCGAGCTGATCGCCGCCTGCGAGGCGGCCGCTCCAGCCTGCGTCGCGCCGCTGTGGGTCACGATCACCCACGCGCCCGACAACGTGCTCCTCGACGTGGCCGAGCTGCTCGCGCGGGAGACCCCCTCGCCCGACGCGCGCCTGCGCGCGCTGCTCACCTGGCTCGGGCACGGCCACGCCCAGGTCGAACCCTGCCCGATCTGCTGGATGCTCGTGGGCCGCCTGGTCTACACGATCCCCGACCCGATCTCGCGCCTCGAGCGCGCGCTGACGGAGGGCCCTGAGCCCGCCCTCGTCGGCGGCGCCGCGCTGTTCCTCGCCGCGCTCCTCGAACCCCGCCACGCCCTCCCGGCGGGCGTCGACCGCGCTCAGCTCGTCGCCTTCGGCGAAGCCGCTCGCAGCATGCGTTCTGAGACCCAAGGCTTGCTCGTCAGCCACTGGACGCTCGCCGGACGCGATCCGCAGCAGCTCACCAGGCGCCTCACCTAACCAGCACCACTTCGAAGGAGCCCCTCCCCCCGAACACGCGGAGCCCTCCGCCCGAACACGCGGCGCCCTCCGCCCGAACGGAGCCCTCCGCCCGAACACGCGGAGCCCTCCGCCCGCACACGCGGAGCCCTCTCCGCCCGAACACGCGGAGCCCTCCGCCCGAACACGCGGAACCCTCCGCCCGAACACGCGGAGCCTTCGCTGCGAAGCAGCGAAGGGGGCCCGCAGGGCCCCAGCCCCGCGCAGCGGTCCCTTGGGGTGAGGCCTC
>JAGQRJ010000709.1 GCA_020425635.1 Planctomycetota bacterium
TGGCCCGGGAGGCCAGCGAGGGCGAGCTCCGCGAGCTCCTGGCGACGCTTCAGACCTCGGTTCGGGCCCTCGAACTCCTGCGTCACGCGGCGCCCTACCTCGGCCCGGAGAGCCCCCTCGATCCCGAGCAAGAGCTCGAGCTCGAGCAGGCCCTCGAGCGCCTGCGCGGGGACGATTGACATGGTGCGTCATTTGGCCTAACGTTCGACCCTGCAAGGGAGAACTGCATGTCTGACGCCAGGCCGCGGGTCGCCATCGTAGGTGGTCTGCGCACTCCATTCGCCAAGCAATCGAGCGCCTACAAGGAGCTCAGCGCCCTCGACCTCGGTCGCTTCGTGGTGCGCGAGCTGGTCGAGCGCAGCGGGGTCGACCCCGCGCGGATCGAGCAGGTCGTCTACGGCCAGGTCGTGCCCTCGGTCAGCGCCCCGAACATCGCGCGTGAGATCGTGCTCGGCACCGCGCTTCCCCGTTCGATCGAGGCCTTCAGCGTCTCGCGCGCCTGCGCCACGAGCTACCAGTCGACGGTCTCGGTGGCTCAGGCGATCCAGACGGGCACGATCGCCTGCGGGATCTCGGGCGGCGCCGACAGCTCGAGCGACGTCCCGATCACCGTCAGCCGCCGGCTGCAGCAAGCCCTGATCACGCTCTCCAAGGCGCGCACCCTGCGCGCCAAGCTGCAGGCCTTCGGCGGGGTTCGCCCCGGCGACCTGCTGCCCGTGCCGCCGGCGCTGACCGAGCCCTCGACGGGGCTCAGCATGGGTCAGAGCGCCGAGAAAATGGCCAAGGAGAACGGGATCTCCCGCGAGGACCAGGACGCGCTGGCCCACGCCAGCCACACCCGCGCGGCGGCCGCCTGGGCCGACGGGCGCATGGCCGAGGAGGTGATGACCGTCTTCGTGCCCCCCTCGTTCACCCCCTTCGCCGAGGACAACCTCGTGCGCAAGGACTCCGACCTCGCGGGCTACGCCAAGCTTCGCCCGGCCTTCGACCGCAAGCACGGGACGATCACCGCCGGCAACAGCTCGCCGCTGACCGACGGCGCGAGCGCGCTCTTGCTCATGCGCGAGGACCTCGCCCGCGCCGAGGGCCTGGAGGTCCTCGGCACGATCAAGAGCTACGCCTTCGCGGCCCTCGACCCCGCGGGACAAATGCTCATGGGGCCGTCCTACGCGACCCCCCTGGCCCTCGATCGCGCGGGGATCAAGCTCGGGGACCTGACGCTGATCGACATGCACGAGGCCTTCGCGGCCCAGGTGCTCTCGAACCTGCAAGCCTTCGACAGCAAGGCCTTCGCGGAGAAGGAGCTCGGCCGCAGCGAGAAGATCGGCGAGGTCGACCGCGACAAGCTCAACGTCACCGGCGGCAGCATTTCGATCGGACACCCCTTCGCCGCGACCGGGGCCCGGCAGTTGACCCAGACCGTGCGGGAGTTGAAGCGCCGGGGCGGGGGCCTCGGGCTGTGCACCGCCTGCGCAGCGGGTGGGATCGGGGCCGCGATCGTGGTGGAGGTAGAGGCATGAGCGAGAGCAAGCAGAGCGTGTTGCAGGTCGAGCGGCGCCCCGACGGGGTGGCCGTGGTGCGCTTCGACGTCCCCGGGGAACCCGTGAACGTCCTGCGCCTGGACTACGCCCCCGAGTTCGAGCGTGTGCTCGCCGAGCTCGAGCGAGACAGCGCGGTGCGCGCGGTCGTGATCACCGGGAAGCCCGACGGCTTTCTCGCCGGGGCGGATATCTCGGCGCTGAGCGCGGTGAACTCGGCGGCCGAGGGCAGCGAGCTCAGCCGCCGTGGGCAAGCGATCATGAACCGGATCGCCGACTTCGAGCGCCCGGTGGTCGCGGCGATCCACGGCGTGTGCCTCGGCGGCGGGCTGGAGTTGGCCCTCGCCTGCGACGCGCGCGTGGCCTCCGATCACCGCAAGACGAAGCTCGGCCTCCCCGAGGTGCAGCTGGGGCTGCTCCCTGGCGCGGGCGGCACCCAGCGGCTCCCCGCCCTGGTCGGCGCCCCGGGCGCCCTGGACCTGATGCTCACCGGCAAGCAGCTGGACGGCAAGCGCGCCAAGAAGCTCGGCCTCGTCGATGACGTCGTCCCGGCGAGCATCGTGGTCGACGTCGCCGCCGAGCTGGCGCTGGCCCTGGTCGAGGGCAAGGGCCCCAGCCGCGGGGCGAGCCTGCTCTCGAGCGAAGGCCTCCAGGAGCTCGGCCTCGAGCGCAATCCGCTGGGGCGCAAGATCCTGTTCGACAAGGCTCGCGAAGGGGTCATGGAGAAGTCCAAGGGCCTCTACCCCGCGCCGCTCAAGATCCTCGACGTCGTTCGCGCGGGCCTCAGCCGCGGGCTCGAGGCGGGGCTCGCGGCCGAGGCCGAGGCCTTCGGCGAGCTCACCTTGACCCCCGAGGCCAAGCAGCTCATGGGGATCTACTTCGCGACCACCGCCCTCAAGAAGGACCGCGGAGCCGACGCCGAGCCGCGCCCCCTGAAGAAGGTCGGGGTCCTCGGCGCGGGCCTCATGGGCAGCGGCGTGGCCTACGTGACCGCGGTGCTCGGCAAGCTGCAGGTCCGGCTCAAGGACCGCGACGCCGAGGGGGTGGCCCGCGGACTGGCGGCCGTGGCCAAGCAGCTCGACGGGCGGGTCAAGCGCCGGCGCATGACCTCGCTCGAGCGCGACCAGCACCTCGCGCGCGTGACCGGGACCACCGACTACAGCGGGTTCAAGGCCTGCGACGTGGTGATCGAGGCCGTGTTCGAGGACCTCCAGCTGAAGCACACCGTGCTGAAGCAGACCGAGGCCGCGACGGGCCCGGAGACGATCTTCGCCAGCAACACCTCATCGCTCCCGATCGCCGAGATCGCGGCCGCGAGCGCGCGCCCGGAGACGGTGATCGGCATGCACTACTTCTCGCCGGTCGAGAAGATGCCCCTGCTCGAGATCATCGTCACCGAGCACACCGCGCCCTGGGTCACCGCCACCTGCGTCGAGCTCGGCAAGCGCCAGGGCAAGACCGTGATCGTGGTCCGTGACGGCCCCGGCTTCTACACCACCCGGATCCTCGCCCCCTACATGAACGAGGCCGCGCGCCTGGTAGGCGAGGGCGTGCGGATCGAGGCCGTGGACGAGGCCCTCGTCGGCTTCGGCTTCCCCGTGGGCCCCGTGACCCTCATGGACGAGGTCGGGATCGACGTGGGCGGCAAGGTCTGCAAGATCATGGAGCACGCCTTTGGGGCGCGCATGACCCCGCCAGAGGGGCTGGAGAAGCTGCTCGCCGACGACCGCCTGGGGCGCAAGAACAAGCGCGGCTTCTACCGCTACGACGGGTCGAAGCAGGGCGGTCACAAGCCCGTGGACACGAGCGTCTATGGGGTGCTCGGGGTCGAGCCGGGGAAGGACGTGGTCGACGCGGAGGAGACCGCCTGGCGGGTCACGCTGCTGATGGTCAACGAGGCAGCCCACTGCTTCGCCGACGGGATCCTGCGCTCTGCTCGCGACGGAGACATCGGCGCGATCTTTGGGCTGGGCTTCCCGCCCTTCCGGGGCGGGCCGTTCCGCTTGATCGACAGCGAGACCCCGCAAGGGATCGTCGACCGCCTGCGCCGGCTCGAGGCGGAGCACGGGGAGCGCTTCGCGCCCGCGCCGCTCTTGCTGGACATGGCCGAGCAAGGCCTGAGCTTCTACGGCGAGAAGCGGGTCGAGCCGCGGGCGCCGGCCAGGGCCTGAGGCTGGCGCGCGACGAGCGTAAATCGCTTCTCCGTAGGTTCTTGTGACGCGACTCAGAGACCGCTTGGCCCTGGCGCTTGCATTGCGGAACGCTCGGTAAAGAATCTGCGCACCGTCGACGCCGCAGCCAAGGAGCCTCGAATGACCGACTCGACCCAAGCCTTGCTGACCCCCTTCACCCTCGGCGACCTGAGCCTGCGCAACCGCGTGGTCCTCGCGCCCATGACCCGAGGCAAGGCCGGGCCCGAGCGCCTCCCCAACGCGCTCATGGCCGAATACTACGCCCAGCGCGCGGGCGCAGGCCTGGTGATCACCGAGGCGACCACGGTCTCGGCCCAGGGCAACGGCTGGGTCAACTCGCCTGGGGTCTACACCGACGAGCAGGCAGCGGGGTGGCGCCAGGTCGTGGACGCCGTGCACGCCAAGGGCGGGACGATCTTCCTCCAGCTCTGGCATTGCGGGCGCGCCTCCCACAGCGACTTCCACGGGGGCGAGCTCCCGGTCTCGGCTTCGGCGATCAAGCTCGAGGGCGACGGGGTGCACACGCCCCTGGGCAAGAAGGAGCACGAGACGCCCCGTGCGCTCGAGACCTCCGAGCTGCCTGGGGTCGTCGCCGATTACGTCGCCGCCGCCAAGCGCGCCAAGGCGGCGGGCTTCGATGGAGTCGAGGTCCACGCGGCCAACGGCTACCTGCTGGATCAATTCCTCCAGTCGAAGACGAACCACCGCGACGACGTCTACGGCGGGAGCGTCGCGAATCGTTTCCGCCTGCTGCGCGAGGTGGTGGAGGGGGTCAACGCGGTCTTCGGCGCGGGGCGGGTCGGGGTGCGCCTGGCCCCGAACGGGGTGTTCAACGACATGGGCTCGCCGGACTTCCGCGAGACCTTCCTCTACGTCGCCGAGCAGCTCGACGCCAACGGGCTCGCCTACCTGCACGTCATGGACGGGCTCGCCTTCGGCTTCCACGAGCTCGGCGAGCCGATGACCCTCAAGGAGTTCCGCGGCGTGTTCCACGGGCCGTTGATCGGCAACTGCGGCTACACCCAGGAGAGCGCGGAGGCCGCGATCGCAGACGGCTCTGCGGACCTGATCGCCTTCGGCCGGCCGTACCTCAGCAACCCCGACCTGGTCGAGCGCTTCCGCCACGGCTGGCCCCTGGCACCGATCTCCGACCCCGCGACCTGGTATTCCGGCGATCCCACGCCGGCCGGCTACACCGACTTCCCCGCCTACTCGGGGGCGTGAACGCCTGAGCGAGCGTTATCGCCGGACGCGCGCGCGCCAGCCGCGGAGCAGCTGGCGGTAGTGCGCGCGCTCGGGGGCCTGGGCCTCGACGTCGCTCGCCAGGAAGCGCTCCATGTCGGCGATCGCCTGCGGGTAGTCGCCGAGCTGGGCCGCGGACAGGGCGCGGGTCACGACCACGACCATGGCGTCGGGGTCGAGGCCCAGCCCGCGCTCGGAGTCGGCCAGCGCCTCGCGAAACGCGCCGAGTTGAATGTAGACCTGCGCGCGACCACCGTAGGTCGCCGGGTTGTAGGGCTCGATCTCCAGGGCGCGCGAATAGCACGCGAGCGCCTCCTGGTAGCGACCCAGCGCCCTGAGGGTCACGCCGCGGTTGACGTGGGCCCCAGCGCTGGTGGGGTCGAGCTCGAGGGCGCGCTCGTGCCAGCTCAGCGCCTCCTCGTAGCGTCCCGCCTGAAAGGCGATCAGGCCGAGGAAGGTGTGGCTGGCCCAATCGTCGGGCTTGACCGCGAGCACGGCTTCGAAGTCGCGGCGGGCGTCCCCGGACCGGCCCTGACGGTAGGCGATCGTGCCCCGGTTGTAGAGCGCGATCGGGTGTCCGGGCTCGAGCTCGAGGGCGCGATCGAGCTCGCGCACCGCTTCGTCCAGCCGGCCGAGCGCCAGCTGCGTGCGCCCGTGATTCCGCCAATCCTCGGCGACGTAGGGGGTCAGCTCGATGCAGCGCGCGTACTCCTCGAGGGCCTCGGCGTCGCGGCCCAGGCCCGAGAGGTGAAATCCGAGCTCGCTGTGGGCCTGGGGGAGGTCCGGGTCGAGGGCGATGGCGCGGCGGTAAGCGGCCTCGGCTTCGGCGCCGCGCTCTTGCAGGCGCAGCACCCCGCCGTCGACCGCGTGGGCCCAGGGGAGCTCGGGGTCGAGGCGCAAGGCCTGGTCGCGGTCGGGGGCCGCCGACTTGGCGTCGTAGTGCACGATCGCGGCTTCTGCGCGGGCGGCGTAGGCCCACGCGCACGCTGGGTCGAGGGCGAGCGCGCGCGCGGCGTCGGCGCGAGCGCCGTCTTCGTCGCCCAGGCGCGCGCGAGCGAAGGCGCGCTCGGCCCACGCCCTCGGCCAGCGCGGGGCAGCCTGGGTCGCCACTGAGCCGGCGGCTTCAGCCGCGCGGTGCACGCGCGCGCGGTTCAAGGCGCGCGCGAGCTCCTGGTGGAGCCACGCGACGCATGGCACCCGCGGCCCTGGCGGCCCCTTGCCCGCAGGAGACCCGGGGAGCCCCGTGACCGCAAGCAAGGCCGCCACCACCGCGAGCGAGGCCGCGCACGCAGCCAGCGCGACCTTCAGCGGGAGGGTGGAGGGGGCCGCCCGGCGGGTGAGCGCCTCGAGGGCCGCGCGCCCGTCGGGGTAGCGCGCGCGAGGGTCGGCCTCGAGGCAGCGCGCGCACACGGCGCAGAGCCACGCGGGCGCGTCGGGCCGCTTGGTGTTGAGCGGCGCCACCGCCTCGAAGGCGCCGGTGCGCAGGAAAGCGACCAGGTGCGCGCCTTGAATCGGCGGGGCTCCGGTCAGGCACGCGTAGAGCGTCGCTCCCAGGCCGTAGACGTCGGTGGGCGGGCCAACCTGGGCCAGTCGGCCGCGGGCCTGCTCCGGGGCCCAGTAGCCCGGAGTGCCCATGAACACGCCGTCGCGGGTGACGCGGCTCTGGGCCTCGTCTTGCTCCTGATCGAGGGCCAGACCGAAGTCGGTGAGCACCACCCGCCCGTCGGGGGCGAGGAGCACGTTGTCGGGCTTGACGTCGCGGTGCAGCACACCGTGTTGGTGGGCGAACGCGAGGGCCTCGGCCACGCAGGAGGTGATCCGCACCGCCTCGTCGATCGGCAGGCAACGCTCCCGGGTGAGGCGAGCCTGGAGCGACTCGCCGGGGACGAGCTCGAGGGCGAGCCAGAGCTGGCCCTGGTGGTTTCCCGCGTCGTAGACCCTCACGGCGTTGGGGTGCCGCACCTGGGTCAGGGCCTGGACCTCGGTCTCGAAGCGTCGGCGCAGGCGGGGCTGAGTGGAGAGCTCGGGGTGCAGCAGCTTGAGCGCGACCGCCTGCCCGCTGCGGGTGTCGGTGGCCTGGTAGACGGTCGCGGAGCCCCCTCGGCCGAGGGTCCCGCTGAGGACGTAGGGCCCGAACTGCACCGCAGGACGGCGCTAGGTGACCCGCGCGCCGGGCGCCACGACGCGCTCGGGTCGCAGGAGGACCGCGGAGTTGCCCACGTCGTTGCCCGCGAGCACCATGCCTTGGCTGACCACCCCGCGGATCTTGCGGGGGGCGAGGTTGGCCAGGTAGACGACCTGTCGGCCCACGAGGTCCTCGGGCGCATACCAGGCGCGGATCCCGCTGAGCACGGTGCGGGTCTCACCGTCGGCGAGCTCGAGCTCGAGCTGGAGCAGGCGGTCGGCCTTGGGGACCGCCGCCGCGCTCTTCACCGTGGCGACCCGCAGGTCGAGGGCCGTGAAGTCCTCGAACCCGACCTCATCGGCGGGGCCGGGAGGGGCCGGCTGGGCGCGCTTCGGCTGCGTCTGCTTGGGCTGCGCTGTGGGGGCCGGGGCGTCCTTGGGCGGCTGCCTGCGAGGAAACAGGCCGTCGCCGCCCTGGATCGGCGTCCCGGGAGCGAGCTGCCCCCAGGCGACCCACTCGGCGAGGGCCGCCTCTCCCGCGGCGAGGGCCGCGGCGTAGCGCCCGCAGCCGAAGCGCTCCCAGATCGCGCCGCACTTCTCGGGGAGCAGCGGCCAGAGGAGCAGCGAGGCGATCCGCAGGGCCTCGGCGCAGGTGCCGAGGATCGTGCCCACCTGGGGCAGGTTGGCCGGGTCCTTGGCCAGCTTGAACGGCTGGGTGCGCTCGATGAACCCGTCGATCGCGCGCACGACGCTCAGGCCCTGCGCGGCGGCCTCCTCGAGGCGCAGGTCCTGGTAGGCGGCGAGCGCCGCGCGGGTCGCGCCCTCGGCGGCCGCGCGCACGGCTTCGGCGCCTTCGACCGCGGGCCCTGGAGCGGGGAGCGCCCCGCCGAAGTAGCGCTGGGTCATGTTGACCACCCGGTTGAGGCAGTTGCCCAGGGTGTTGGCGAGGTCCGCGTTGTAGACCTCCCGGAAGCGCTCGGCGCTGAAGTCGCTGTCGGTGGTCCCCGTGGGTCCCTGGGTGATCAGGAAGTAGCGCAGGGCGTCGAGCCCGTAGTCCGCGACGTAGGCGTCGAGCTTCTCGAGGTCGATGAAGTTGCCCAGGCTCTTGCTCATCTTGGACCCCTCGGAGGTCCAGAAGCTGTGGGCGTAGAGCGTCTGCGGGAGCTCGACCCAGGCGTAGTCCGCGTGCTCCCGGAGCGCGAGGAGCAGCGCCGGCCAGATCACCGCGTGGAACCAGAGGATGTCCTTGCCCACGTACTGCACCGTCGCCGGCCACAGGTCGCGGCGCTCCGGGGTGTCGACGGTGGTCAGGTAGTTGAGCAGCGCGTCGATCCAGACGTAGATCGTGTGCGCTTCGTCGCCGGGGACCGTGATCCCCCAGCCCGACGCGCCCGTGCGGCTGATCGGGACGTCCTCGAGCCCCTCGGCGATCCGCCCCAGGACCTCGTTCTTGCGGGCCTCGGGGCGCACGTGGAAGGTGTCGCTCTGGATCAGCTGCTGCAGCCGCTCCGCGTAGCGGCTGAGCCGGAAGTAGTAGTTCTTCTCGCTCTTGCGCACCAGGGGCTTGTGGTTGATCGGGCTCTTGTAGTCGAGCTTCTTGGCCTTGGCCTCGGGGACGTACTCTTCCTGCCCCGCGTCGTACCAGCCCTCGTAGTCGCCGAGGTAGACGTCGCCCGAGTTGAGCAGGGCCTGCACGTAGGCGCTGACCCGGGTCTTGTGGCGCGCCTCGCTCGTGCGAATGAAGTCGTCGTGGCTGAAGCCCAGGCGGGTGAAGGTGTCCGCGAAGGCCTTGGCGTTCTGATCGGCCCAGGCCTGGGTGCTCAGCCCCCGCTCTTGCGCCGCGTCGACGACCTTGGCGGCGTGCTCGTCGGTGCCCGTGAGGAAGAACACGCGCTCGCCGAGCAGGCGATGAAAGCGAGCGACGCAGTCGGCGAGCACGGTCGTAAACACGTGCCCGATGTGCGGGCGGTCGTTGACGTAGTAGATCGGCGTCGTGACGTAGAACGGCTTGGTCATAGGGCACCTAGTCTACTCTTCCAAGGCGGTCGGACTCGCCCCCGCGCGCAGCACGAGGAACGGGATTCGCTGTTCCTCGAGGCTCCGCTCGGCAGAGCGATGGTTGGGCAAGGATTCGAACCGCCGGGACGCAGAGGACGCGAAGGGGTCGCAGAGGAGTTGATCGGCTCGTCGAGACCGAGCCGCACGGATCAGGCTCCCGCAGGTAGCTCCGCTGCGCAGGTCGGATCCTCGATCTCTGCGAAACCTCCGCGTCCTCCGCGCCTCCGCGTTGATCTTGCTTGGGTCTCGCCCGCGTCCAGACGACGCTCCGCCCCAGGGGCTGTCGCCGGATCACGTGCGGTAGCATGCCGATTCGAGGGGTCAGCCGGTGGCGAAGCTCAGAGCTAAAGCGGCAACGTCCAAGGCCAAGGTGACCAAGGCCAAGGCGTCCAAGGCCAAGGCCACCAAGGCCAAGGCGACCAAGGCCAAGGCGACCAAGGCCAAGGCGACCAAGGCCAAGGCCACCAAGGCCAAGGCGACCAAGGCCAAGGCGACCAAGGCCAAGGCCACCAAGGCGACGAAGGCCAAGGCCACCAAGCCCAAGGCCACGAAGGCCAAGGCGACCAAGGCCACCAAGGCCAA
>JAGQRJ010000710.1 GCA_020425635.1 Planctomycetota bacterium
CGTCGCGCGGGAGCCCGTCGCGCGGGAGCCCGTCGCGCAGGACCCCGACGAGGATCCCGTCGAGGAGCCCGTCGCGGAGCCCCCGCCGGGTCCCGCCGCGACCCCGGCGCCCACCGCGGTGCAGTGGCTGCAGCGGGGGCAGGCGAAGCTCGAGGCAGGGCGCTTCGCCGAGGCGCTCCGCGACCTCGACCGCGCGTTGGAGCTCGACCCCGACTGGGCGGCCGCGCTCACCGACCGCGGGGTGTGCAAGATCCAGCTCGGGCGCTTCGAGGACGCGATCGCGGACTTCGACCGCAGCCTGGCCCAGCGCCCCGACCAGGTCGTCGCGCTCTCGAGCCGCGGCTTCACGCACGCCAAGCTCGGGGGCCAGGCCCAGGCGCTGCGAGACTTCGACCGCGCCCTCGAGCTCGACCCCGGCCACCTCCCCGCGCGCTTCAACCGGGGCATGCTCTACGCGAGCCTGGGCGACCACGAGGCCGCGATCGCCGACTTCAGCCGCGTCACCGAGGACAACCCCCAGGACGCGTATGCCTGGGCCTACCTCGGGGAGCTGAAGCTCAAGCTCGGCCAGAACGAGGCCGCGCTCCCCGACCTCGACCGCGCCCTCGCGCTGAACCCCGCCGAGGCGGGCGCCTGGGCCAACCGCGGCTGGGCCAAGGCGCGCCTGGGGCGCTCGGCGGAGGCCCTCGTCGACCTGAACCGCTCCCTCGAGCTGCTCCCGAACCAGGTCACGGCGTTGACCAACCGGGCGACGGTGTTCGCCCAGCTCGAGCGCAACCTCGACGCCCTCGCCGACTTCGACCGCGTGCTCGAGCTCGACCCCCAGCGACTCCTGGCCTGGCGGAACCGCGCCGCGCTCAACGTCAAGCTCGAGCGCTACCCCGAGGCGATCGCCGACTACGACCGCGCGCTCACGCTCGACCCCAAGGACGCGGTGGCCTTGGGAAACCGAGGTTGGCTCTTGTCCCGGCTCGGGCGCCACGACGCCGCGGTCCGCGACTTCGACCGCGCGCTGGCGCTCGACCCCCAGGTCCCCGGCGTCGCGGAGTGGCGCGCCGCCGCGCTGCGCGAGCTCGAGAAGTAGGCCGCGCCCCGGCCCGGGTAGCCGACCGTCCCGGGGCCGCGCGCTCCGGAGCGCATGCTCGCCGGTTAAGCTGGCGCATGGACGAGCTGAGCGAAAATGGCAAGCGACGGATCTACTCCGTCCTCGTGCGCGTCGCCAACGCCGACGGGCACATTGACGTCACCGAGCGCGCGCTCTTGGAACGCGTCGCCGGAGCCTACGGGATCGCGCCCGACGAGGCTCAACGGCTCGAGCGCGAGGCACCCACCGCCGAGTGGCGGATCGGCAACGCCGACGTAGAACGGCGCGCCCTGGCCCGCGGTATGGTCCAAGTCGCTGCCGCCGACGGTGTGCTCGATCCGCGCGAGCTCGAGCTCTTGAAGCGGATCGCCGCCGCTGTGGGACTGCCTGCGGCAGCCCTAGAGCGAGCGATCGCGACTGCCTTGGCCCACGCGCAGCCCACGGCTCAGGGGGACCCTCCGAAGTGGGGGCTCGACGTGTGCACCGAGGGGGAGTGGATTCCCTTGATCGATCAAGGGGAGTTCCTGGAGCGCGCGGTCGCGGTGCTGAGAGAGAAGGACCGCTGGTCGCAGGTGGAGGCCGTCGACCGCCGCCGCGAGGGTCGAATGTCGGTCGCCTTCGCCTTGCAGGTCATGGCGCACCCGCTGCTTGGCGAACAGCCGGCGCTGGTCGCGCGCTACCGGTCGCCGCACGGCGAGATGATCAGCGAGCGGAGCGTGGCCTTCCTGGTGCACCCGTTCGAGCTGATCCCTCAACTGGTCGAGGAGTTCGGCAGCGCCGAAATGCGCGGGGCGATCTTGGAGAAGCTCGGGTGGCTTCCTCTGCCTCGAGTCGAGCCGCACGCGCACGCGCGACTCCAGGCGCAGAGGGTAGCCGCCTGCCGCACTGGCGACCGCGCTGCCCTGGCAGCCACGGCCAAGGAACTCTATGCCCTGGCCGAGACGACCTGCGGCGCCCAGCTCTTGATCGACGCCAGCGAGCTGCTGCTCTTGGCGGGAGAGGAGCAGGCAGCGTTCTCGCTGATCTTGGCAGGCGCAGAGTCGTTTCCGGACAAGCCGCTCAGGATCCGCTCGTCGAGCCTCGGCGCGATCGGGCGCCTGGGCCAGGAGTTCGTGCTGCAGGTGGTCCTCTGGCTGGGGGCCGAGTGTCCAGGGGGCCGGGACCCCGGACGGGTCTACGCGGTGCTCTCCTTCCTCGGAGAGAGCATGAGCTACCCGCTGGTCCGTGGACCGAGCGACGTCGAACCCCTGGCTGATCCAGACCTGCTGAGCTCCCTCGTAGGGCAGGTTTTCGGCGCGGTCTCCTCGGCGCTCGTGTGGCAGGCTGCCGTATGGCAGTCGTATCTGGCGGGGCGCACCGTCTCCGCCGAGCGCCTGCAAGACGGACTGGGGCGCGTCCGCCCCTACGCGGAGCTCCTCCTCGGCTCCGACGACTGCGCGGCTCTAGGGCATGAGTTCGTGCAGCCCGAAGGAGGCAAGCGCCGGTTGACCGAGCTGCTCGACCGGGCGCGCGAAGCGGTCCAGCACCAGGTCTGGCCGTCCGAAACTTGAGCGCGGCAACTCCGCACCGCGCCCGCTCCCGAGTGGCCCGGCCTCGAGTCGACCGCTCGCGCGCCAGCGCATAGGATCGCGGCAGGAGGCGGCGGTGCCGGCGGAGGACTGGATCGAAGTCGCGCGCAGCGACGACCTCGTCGGCGCGGGGCCGCTGGCGGTGTCGGCCCGCGGGCTCGACCTGGTGCTCGTGCGGAGCGGCGCCGAGCTGCGCGCCTTCGACGGGGTGTGCCCGCACCAGGGCACGCTCCTGGGCGAGGGCGAGCTCTGTGACGGTCAGCTCGTGTGCCGCACGCACCGCTGGCGCTTCGACGCGACCCGCGGCCAGCGCGACGGCGGGCCCGAGTGCCTGGCGCGCTATCCGGTGCGCGCGCGGGACGGGCGGATCTTCGTGGACCTCGGGGCGCGGCGGGTCGCGCCGAGCGCCCAGGGGCGCCGCCGGTGGCACGACCTCCCGGGCCCCCGCGGCGTGCCCGGGTTCGGCAGCGCGCTCCAGCTCGGCCGCGGCCAGCTCCACGCCCGCATGGAGCAGTGGAGCGAGGCCTACGGTCCCTACTGCGGGTTCAAGCTGGGGAGCACCCCGGTGTTCTTGATCTCCGACGCCGAGCTCACGAGCCGGGCCCTGCGGGCGCGGCCCCAGGTCTTTCGCCGGCTGAGCAAGATCGAGGCGGTCTTCCGCGAGCTCGGCGTGGAGAGCGTGTTCACCGCCGAGGGCGACGGGTGGCGTCGACAGCGCCGCCTGACCATGGGCGCGCTCTCGGAGCCCAACCTGGCGGGCTTCTACCCGGTCTTGCGCAGGGTGCTCGCGCGCCTGCTGCGCCATTGGCAAGCGAAGGCCGCGCGCGGCGAGGCCTTCCTCATTCAAGAGGACCTGCTGCGCTTCTCGGCCGACGTGATCACGAGCCTCGCCTTCGGGCGCGACGTCAACACGATCGAGGGCGGGAACGACGTGTTCCAGGACAAGATCGCCACGATCCTGGTGGCCCTCTCCCGGCGCATGGCGGCGGTGGTCCCCTACTGGCGCTTCGTCTCGCTGCCGCGCGACCGCGCGCTCTACCGCGCGCTCGGCGAGCTGCGCGAGTGGGCGGCGACGATCGTCGCCGAGACCCGAGCCTCCCTGGCCCAGGACCCCGGGCGGGCGCCCGAGAACTTCCTCGAGGCCATGCTCACCGCGACCGACGCGGAGGGGCGGCCCTTCGACGAGCCGGTGATCCTCGGCAACGCGCTGACCATGCTCCTGGCGGGAGAAGGGCTCACCGGCAACAGCCTGGCCTGGTCGGTGCACGAGCTCTGCGACGCGCCGGCGGCGGTGGCGGCGCTGCGCGCGGAGGTCGACGGCGTGCTGGGGGGCGAGGCCTTCCCCGCCGACTTCGCGGCGACGAAGGCGCTGCGCTACGCCGACGCCGTCACCCGCGAGACCCTGCGCCTGCGCCCGGTCGCGCCCTTCTCGCTCCTGGAGGCCACCCGCGACACCGCCCTCGGCGACCTCGACGTCCGCGCCGGCGAGGTCTTGATCTGCCTCTACCGCGGCCCCGCGACCCGCGACGAGGTCGGCCCCGACGCCGGGCGCTTCTCGCCCGAGCGCTGGCTCGACGAGGACCCCGAGGCGCTCGCCAAGCTCAACGCGGTGCACATGCCCTTCGGCTCCGGCCCGCGGATCTGCCCCGGGCGCTCGCTGGCCCTGCTCGAGCTGCGGGCGGTGCTCTCGCTGCTCTACCGGAACTTCGACGTGGAGCGGGTGGGCGCACCCGAGGAGGTCGGCGAGACCTTCCGCTTCGCGGCGGTCGAGCCGGAGGGCTTGCGCGTGCGGCTGCGCGCGCGCGCAGCCGCGCCCGCGGCCCCGCGGCCGGCCTGACGACCTCAAGTTCTTGTCGACAACGCGAGAGATCCCTCTAAGATCGATCACGCGACGCGAAGTATCGGCACCACAGGCAGTTGAGAGTGCCCGGCAGCAACGACGACGTCCTGATCCCCTTCTTGAGCTGGGCCGATCGCCACCCAGATCGGCGGCTGTTCTGCTTTCTCGACGCGCAGGGTCGCGAGGTCGAGCAGCACACCTACGGCGAGTTCGTCGTCCGCACCGGCGCCGTGGCCGAGTTCTTGCAGCGCTCGCTGCCGAAGCTGCGCGCCGGCGATCGGGTGCTCCTGGCCTACCCGCCGGGCCTGGACATGATCACCGCGTTCTTCGCCTGCGTGCGCCTGGGCTGGATCCCGGTGCCGGTCTACCCGCCCACCAGCCACGGCTACGACGGCGCCCTCGCGAAGATGAACTTCATTGCGCAGGACTGCGGCGCGTCGGCGGTGCTCACCACCCGCGCCTTCTACTGGTCCATGCGCGTGAACCGGGTGCGGCACCGGATCCGCACCCGCTCCCTGCGGCGCGACCCGGTGAGCGCCCTGCCCTGGGTGCGGACCAGCGACGCCCCGCGCGCCCAGCGCCCCGAGTTCGAGCCGGGCCACAGCGAGACCTTGTTCCTGCAGTACACCTCCGGGTCGACCCGCAACCCGCGGGGCGTGATGGTTTCGCACCGCAACCTGCTGAGCAACTGCGAGGCGGTGGTCGACCACCTGCCCGTCGGGGTCTCGTGGCTGCCGCAGTACCACGACATGGGGCTGATCGGCTACTACCTGTTCTTTGCCATGAAAGGCGGGACGACCTACGGCTTCAGCCCCGTGGACTTCATTCAGCGCCCGCTGCTGTGGCTCGAGACGATCACCAAGTACCGCGGCACCGCGGCCTCGGCCCCGGACTTCGCCTTCGCTTACTGCCTGCGCGAAGACAAGGTCCCCACCGACGCGCTCGCCCGCCTGGACCTGAGCTCGCTGCGCTTCTTCATGAACGCCGCGGAGCCCGTGCGGGCGGCCAACGTGCGGGCCTTCCTCCAGCGCTTCCGCCCCGCCGGGCTGCGCCCCGAGGTCTTCTTCTCCGCCTTCGGGCTGGCGGAGTACACCCTCGCGGCCACCAACTACGGGCGCCGGATCCTGACCGTCGACGCCGCGGCCTTCGCCGGCGGGAGCGTGGTCCCCTCGGCGGCGCCCTTGGGGCCGGCCGGGAAGGAGCTCGTGAGCTGCGGCGCCCCGCTGCCCGGGGTCGAGCTGCGGATCGTCGACCCCGAGACCCGCGCCCCCTTGCCCGCCGAGCAGGTCGGCGAGATCTGGCTCGCGGGGCCGAGCCGCTGCGCCGGCTACTGGGGTCAGCCCCAGGCCACCCGCGAGGTGTTCGAGGCCCGCCTCGCCGGCGACCCGAGCACCCCCTGGCTGCGCACCGGCGACCTGGGCTTCCTCCACGGGGAGGAGCTATTCCACTGCGGCCGGCTCAAGGACCTGGTGATCCTGCGCGGGCAGAACTACTACCCCCAGGACGTGGAGGCGATCGTCCAGCAAGACCCGCGCGTGCGCGCCGGCTGCACCGCCGCCTTCTCCGTCGTCGCCGACGAGGCCGCCGAGGAGGCGCTGGTGGTCGTGGCCGAGCTGCGCGACCCCGCCCGGCTGCCCGACGCCGCGGCGCTCAGCCGCCAGGTGCAGGCGGCGCTGGGGATCGCGGTCGACACCCTGGTGTTCATCCGCGCGCGGACCCTCGCCAAGACCAGCTCCGGCAAGGTCTCGCGGCACCGGGTCAAGCGCGCCTACCTCGAGGGCGAGCTCGAGGCGGTCGCGGTCGTCCGCCCGGGCCTGGGCGAGGCCAGCGGGTCCGCCGCCGCGGCGACGGACCCCGTGCACGAGGTCTTCGCCCGCTACGGGCTGCGCGGCACCGAGGAGTGGACCCTCGCGGAGTCGGGGATCGACTCCCTGCGCCTGGTCGAGCTCGCCCAGGACCTCAAGGGCGTGCTCGTCGAGGCCGGCCTCGAGGAGCTCAGCGAGGCGCTCACCGTCCAGAGCCTGCAGCAGCTCGCGATCGCCGAGCTCGGCGCGCTGCTGACCCAGGTGGCCGAGGGCCCGAGCGTGGCCCGGGTCCGCTTCCGGCGCGTGCTGACCCGGATCGCCAAGGAGCACCACGCCTTCGAGCAAGAGCTCATGGAGCGGGACGCCCGGCTCAACTTCGACCCGGCGTGCTTGCCCGTGTTCAGGGGCCTCTCCGAGGCCCCTCGCCCTCGGAGCGAAGCTCCTCGGGCTCAGCCCAAGGGGCCGCAGGCGCCGGGCTCCGAGGCGCCAGCGGCGGGCAGTGTCTTCCTCACCGGCGGGACCGGCTTCTTCGGGCCCTTCCTCCTGCTCGAGCTGCTGCGGCAGCTCCCCGAGCGCCCGGTGCTCGTGCTCGTGCGCGCCGAGACCCCCGAGGCCGGCAAGCAGCGGCTACTCGAGGCCCTGGCCACGGTGCGTCCGCTGGCGGAGCTCCCCCCGGCCTGGCTCGAGCGGATCCAGCCCGTGTGCGGCGACCTGGCCCGCACCAACCTGGGGCTCACGACCGCCGCCTGGGAGGCCCTCGCCGAGCAGGTGGGCACGATCTACCACAACGGCGCCCTGGTGAACTACCTCTACGACTACGCCACCATGCGCGCCACCAACGTGGCCGGCACGAACGAGGTCCTGCGCCTGGCCATGAGCCACCGGCCCAAGCAGCTCAACCACGTCTCGAGCACGTTCATCTTCGGCTGGTCGACCAAGGAGGTGCTCTGGGAGACCGACCCCAACGAAGACCGCGAGCTGCTCGACTTCGGCTACAGCCAGTCGAAGTGGGTCGCCGAGCAGGTCGTGCGCGACGCCATGGCGCAGGGCCTGCAGGCGCGGATCTTCCGCCCCGCGCTGATCACGCCCTCGGTGGCCGGCGGCGGCGGGTCCTTCGACATCGCCGTGCGCCTGCTGGCCTTCATGGTCAAGCACCAGCTCACCACCACCGCCCAGAACCAGGTCAGCTTCTGCCCCGCCGACCTGGTCGCGCGGAACATCGTCGCGATCGGCGAGCAGCCCGCCAGCGTCGGCCTGACCTTCCACGTGACTCGCGACGACTACGCCAACATGAGCGACGTCACCGCGATCCTCGCCCAGCTCGGCGAGCTGAAGTTCACCGCCTACGACCTCGACCGCTTCGTGACCGAGGTCACCGAGCGCTGCGTCCCCGGGGACATTCTGTTTCCGCTGCTCGACTTCTTCCTGCGCTCCATGGACAACATCGCGGCCATGGAGTTCAAGCGCTACGACAACGCCGCCTACCGGCGCTTCCGCGCCAGCTCGCCCGAGGGCCTGGCCGACCCCCCGCTCCGCGACGTGGTCGGCGGACTGTGGCGCTTCATGAAGCGCCGCGGGCTGATCGCCGCGCCGGCCGGGGTCGTCTAATGGCGATCTCCAACGTGCCGCACGTGTCGCGGACCACGGCCTTTCTCGACGCCAAGCACATGGTGCAGAACCCGGTCGAGGTGTTCGAGCGCTACCGGGCGAGCCTCGGGCCGACCTTCACCTTCCACTTCGGCGGGGCCAAGCGCGCGGTCGTCTCGACCGAGCCCGAGTTCTTGCAGCACGTGCTCAAGACCCACCACGGCAACTACGTGAAGTCCCACATTCAGACCAAGCACATGGTCGAGTTCCAGGGGGTGGGCCTGGTCAACAGCCACGGCGAGGAGTGGCTGCGCCGGCGCAAGCTCGTGGCCCGGGGCTTCACGCCGAGCCGCATGGCGAGCATGCTCCCCCTGCAGATCGAGGTGCTCGACGGGCTCATGGCCCGCTTCGAGGCCGACGCGGCCGCGGGGCCGGTCGACGTCTACGAGCACATGGTGCGCTTCACCCTGGGCATGGTCGGGCGCTCGATCTTCGGGCGCGCCGCCACCGACGCCGAGCTGCAGCAGATCGCCGACGCGATCAGCGAGATCCAGGCCTACATCGTCGAAATGATCGTGCAGCCCTACCTGATCCCGTGGTTCCGGATCACGGGCAAGGCCCGGCGCTACCAACGGATCCGGCGCGAGGCCGACGCGGTGGTGCTGCGGCACATCGAGGCCCGGCGGGCCACGAGCTCGGTGGGCTACGACTTCCTCAAGCTGCTGCTCGAGGAGCCCTTCCACGACACCCAGAGCCCCATGGAGGAGGGCCAGGCGCTGGTCGAGGCCCTGCAGCTCATGGTCGCGGGCAACGAGACCTCGTCGATCGCCGCCACCTGGTTGCTCTACCTGCTGGCGATCCACCCGGAGCACGCCGCGCGGATCCAGGCGGAGGTCGACGCCCACGTCGGCCAGGGGCCGATCACCGCCGCCTCGCTCAAGGAGCTCGAACACACGGTCCGCTGCCTGCACGAGGCGCTGCGGCTCTACCCGCCGTTTTGGATGATCGACCGGATCGCGCTCCAGGACGACGAGGCCGCCGGGGTGAAGATCCCCAAGGGCGCCATGGTGATCCCCTACATTTACGGCACGCACCGCAACACCGCGCTCTGGGACGACCCCGAGCGCTTCGACCCCGACCGCTTCCTCAAGCCCGCGGTCCAGGCGCGGCACCCCTTCGCGCACGTGCCCTTCGGCGGCGGCCCCCGGCTGTGCGTGGGCAACAGCATGGCGATCTCCCAGATCACGCTGATCGTGGCCACGCTCTTGCGCCGCTACGACCTGCGCTACGAGCGCGACGAGCCGGTGCGGACCCGGCCCATGATGCTCCTGCGCCCCGACGGCGACGTGCCCGTGCGCTTCGTCCCGAGGGCGTAATGTCGCGCTGGGCCTGGCTCCGACTCGCCCGGATCGCGAGGCGCTGCGGAGGGGTCGACCTGAGCCGGCTCCCCCGCGCCCTGCGCCTGCTGCTGCGCTACGGGCTCCTCGCGCCGCTGCGCTGGGCCCAGCGCCGACGCCTGGCCCAGCACCCGAGCCCGGCCCTCGGCGAAGACCCGGTGTTCGTGCTCGGGCACTGGCGCTCGGGCACGACCTACCTGCAGCAGCTCTTGGGCGCCGACCCGCGGCACACCACCTCGACCCTGTTCACCAGCCTGTTCGCCGACGTGTCGACCTTTCGCTGGCTCGAGGGGGCCATGAACGCGGTGGCCAAGGCCCTGGGCCTGCGCCACCCGATCCAGCGTCAGGCCTTGCAGCTCGGGCTGCCGGCCGAGGCCGACATTGGCCTCTGCCTGGGCCTCTTGAGCGAGCACGCCTACACCTGGGGGCACGTCTTCCCCCGCGCGTTCCCCGCCTGGCTCGAGACCCACGTGTTCCAGCTCACGCCGGGCGTCGCGGGCCGCTGGCTCGACGACTACGAGCGGCTCATGCGCCGGGTCTCGGCCCTCGCCGGCGGCAAGCGGGTGGTGGTCAAGAGCCCGGGCGACACGGCGCGGATCCCCTGGCTGCTCGAGCGCTACCCCAGCGCGCGCTTCGTCTACCTGCACCGCGACCCGCTCGCCGTGTATCACTCCACCCGCTACCTGTGGAGCGTGATCCGGAGCGAATACGGCCTGCAGCGGGTCGACGACGCCACGGTCCACCGCTGGATCGTCGACACCTACGCCCGGCTGCTCAGGCGCTACCTGAGGGACCGCGCGCGGGTGCCCGCCGGTCAGCTGGTGGAGCTGCGCTTCGAGGCCCTGCGCCGCGACGGCCCCGGCGCGCTGGCCGGCGTCTACGACGCGCTGGGCCTGGGGCCCGTGCCCGAGGCCGTGCTGGCCGAGCTGCGCGCCAGCGCCAGCCACACCCCCACGCGCTACGACACCGCGCCCGCGCTCGAGCACGAGCTGCGCGACGCCTGGGCCTTCGCCTTCGCGGCCTGGCCCGAGGAGACGGCTGCCTGATGAAGAAGGGCATTCCCAAGCTGGAGGGCACGACCTGGGTGATCACGGGCGCCGCGAGCGGGATCGGGCTCGAGCTCACGAAGCAGGCCCTGGCCCAGGGCGCCCGGGTGGCGCTGGTCGACGTCGACGCCGAGGGCCTCGAGCGCGCGCTGGCCGCCGGCGGCGCCCCCGAGCGCTGCTCCACCCACGCGGTGAACGTGGCCGACCGCGGCTCCATGCTCGCGCTCCCCGAGGCGGTGCTCGCCCGGCACCCGGCGGTGCACGTGCTCGTCAACAACGCCGGGATCGGCTACGAGGCGGCCTTCCCCCAGACGAGCCTCGAGACCTGGGACCGCGTCATGGGCGTGAACTTCTGGGGCGTGGTCCACGGCCTGCACGCCTTCCTCCCGCACCTGGCCAAGGCCCCCAAGGCCCACGTCGTGAACCTCTCGAGCCTGTTCGGGATCGTGGGCATGCCCGGGCAGACCGCCTACTGCGCGAGCAAGTACGCGGTGCGCGGGCTCAGCGAGTGCCTGTGGGAGGAGCTGCGCACGACCACCGTGGGCCTCACGGTGGTGCACCCCGGCGGCGTGGCCACGAACATCATGAAGACCTCAGAGGGCGACGACCCCGAGCTCATGGCCAAGCTCGCCGACTGGTACGAGGCCCACGCCATGGCGCCGGCGAAGGCGGCCAAGAAGATCCTGAAGGCGGTGCGCAAGGGCAAGCCCCGGCTGCGGATCACGCCCGAGGCCTACCTCGCCGACTACGTCAAGCGCCTGCTCCCCGTGAGCGGCAACCGGCTGATCAGCGCCCTCGTGATCCGGGGGCTGGGGCTCTCCTACATGCGCGAGGTCCGCAGCGAGCAGTGGGAGCGGACCATGGTCCGCGGAGAGGGGCCGTGAGCCCGACCTCCGTCGAGGTCTTGATCGTGGGCGCGGGGGTGAGCGGGATCGGCGCGGCGATCGAGCTCCTGCGCCGCGGGCGGCGCGACCTCCTCGTGCTCGAGGGCGCCCAGGGGCTGGGCGGGACCTGGCGCGACAACACCTACCCCGGGATCGAGGTGGACATTCCGGTCAGCTCCTACTGTTACCGCTTCGAAATGGGCTTCCCCTGGTCGCGGCTCTACGCCCCGGGGCACGAGGTGCTCGCCTACCTGCGCCACTGCGCGACGAAGTACGGCGTCGACCCCTACGTCCGCTACGGCTGCCGGGTGCGCTCGGCCGCCTTCGACGAGGGGACGAACCGCTGGAGCGTGGAGCTCGCCGACGGGCGCCGCTTCGAGAGCCGCTTCCTGATCGCGGCCACGGGGCTGTTCTCCACGCCCCGGGTGCCGCCCTTCCCGGGGCTCGAGCGCTTCGAGGGCACGACCCTGCACACCGCGCGCTGGGACCACGCGGTGTCGCTCGCGGGCAAGCGGGTGGGCGTGGTCGGCACCGGCGCCTCGGCGGTCCAGGTCGTGCCCCACGTGGCCCGGGAGGCCAGCGCGCTCACCGTGTTTCAGCGCACGCCGATCTGGATCTCCCCGCGCTTCAACCCCGCGCTCCGCCGCGCGGCGCCCAGCGCGCGCCCGACCCGCCGGCAGCGGCTGCGGCGCTGGGTGAGCGAGCTGGCCCTCGAGCTGCTGACCTACGCCGTGGTGCACTACGGCCGCATGCGGCTCTGGCTCGGGGGCTTCCAGCGCGTGGTCCGGGCCTGGATGCGCCGGCAGGTGCGCGACCCCGCCGTGGCCCGAAAGCTGCTCCCCGACTACGACCTCGGCTGCAAGCGCCCCACCTCCTCCTCCGACTACCTGGCGACCTTCAACCTCGAGCACGTGACCCTCGAGACCTCGCCGATCCGCGAGCTCGTCCCCGAGGGCGTGGCCGTCGAGGGCGGCGCGGTCCACGCGCTCGACGTGCTGGTGTTCGCCACCGGCTTCCAAACCACCGAGCAAGGCAACCAGCCCTCGTTCCAGGTGCGGGGCCGCGGCGGCGTCGAGCTGCACGACTTCTGGGAGCGAAATCGCTTCCAGAGCTACGCCGGGATCGCGGTGCGCGGCTTCCCCAACCTGTTCCTGACGCACGGCCCCTACAGCGGCGGCTTCAACTGGTTCGCCATGCTCGAGACCCACCTCGGCCAGATCCTGGGCTGCCTCGAGCACGCCTGGGCCACCGACCGGCGCCGGGTCGAGGTCAACGCCGAGGCCTACCGCCGCTACGTCGCCGCCACCGCGGAGCTGGCCGAGCGCACCGTGTTCAAGGCCGGCCACTGCGCCAGCGCCCGCAGCTACTACGTCGACCGCCACGGCGACGCCTCGCTCCCCTCCCCGCGCACGCCCTTTCAGCGCGACCGCTGGGCCAAGGCCCGCGGCGTCGCCGACTTCGACTTCGCCTGAGCCGCGGGTCGCGGCGCGCGCGCGAGGCACGCGCGCTTCGCAGCAGGATCCGGCTGGGGGTGCGCAGAGGGGGCTCGTCCTGCAGTATGGGTAGCGGAGGAAGCATGTCGGGCGCCCCCAGCTCCGTGGAAGCAGCCGTGGTCGGCCACGCCCTGAACCGGGGCTGGCTGCGCCGTGAGCAGCTCCGCGAGGCGCTCTTGCTCCAGGGTCAGCTCGAGGCCTCGGGTCGGCCCACCCCCCTGCTCGCGATCCTGCTCGCGCGCTACCTGCGCGCGGAGCACGTGGAGGAGCTGAAGGCGGTCTACCACCGCGCCGCGCTGAGCGCGGGGGAGGCGGCGCACGCCGCGGCGGGGCCGACCCTGCCTCCGCCCGCCGCAGCCCTCCCGCACGACTGCCTCCGGCGCTCGGGCGAGGAGCTGAAGCGACCGCCCGAGCGAGACCCGGAGGCCGTGCGGCGCTTCATCGCGGCCTGCGAAGCGTCGACGCTGGAGTGCGAGCCCCCACAGCCGGCGCCCGGAGCCCCACCGGCGCCGGCTCCCGGCGAGGAGGCCGTGCGCGCGGCGCGCGCGCGCGGGCGGCGGGCCTACCGCGAGGCTCACCAGCTCGACCCGCACTTCGCGCCCCACGCCGACGACGCCCTGGAGCAGGTCGAGGTGCTGGGAGAAGGCGGCATGGGCGTCGTCTACCGCGTCCGCGACCGGCGCCTCGGTCGGGAGGCCGCGCTGAAGCTCGTGCGCAGCGACCAGGCCGACGAAGACGGCGTGCTCCGCTTCCGGCGCGAGGCAGAGATCACGGCCCGGCTGACCCACCCCTCGATCCCGCCGGTCTACGAGGCCGGCACGAACGCCCAGGGCCTCCACTACATGCTCATGCGCGTCGTCGAGGGCCAGCCCCTGGCGCGGCACATCAAGGACCTGCACGAGGCGCCGGGCGACGGGTCGCGCGCGGGGACGAGCCAGCGCGAGCTCCTGGAGGCCCTGGTCAAGGTGGGCGAGGCGGTGGCCTACGCCCACGAGCGAGGGATCATTCACCGCGACCTGAAGCCGCAGAACGTGTTGATCGGGCAGTTCGGCGAGGTCATGGTCGTGGACTGGGGGCTGGCCCGAGACCTCTCGTTGGGCGCCGCCGACGAAGCGCTGCTCCGGCGTAGCCTCGACGGGGCCCTGCGGTCGCGGCCGGGAGTACCCGAGCTGACCCAGGAGGGGTCGGTGCTCGGCACCCCGGGCTACATGCCCCCCGAGCAGGCCGAGGGCAAGCCCGTCGACACCCGCGCCGACGTCTTCGCGCTGGGCGCGCTGCTCTGCTGCGTCCTCACCGGTCGCCCACCGATCGTGGGCACCACGGTCTTCAACAAGCTCTACGCCACCCAGCAGGGGAAGATCGAGCTCCCCCGCGACCGCCGAGCGGACGTGCCGCCCGAGCTGAACTCCATCGCGGCCCGAGCCCTCGCCATGGCCGCGGAGGATCGCTACCCGAGCGCCGCGGGCTTCGTCGCGGACCTCCGGGCCTACCTGGCCGGCGAGGCCGTGTCCGCGCATCGCTACAGCCTGGGCGAGCGGGCGCAGCGCGCCGCGCGGCGACACGTGACGCTGCTGGTCGGTGCGTCCGTGGGGGCGCTCGCCCTCCTGGGGATCGGCCTGGCCCTGGCCTTCGCCGCGCGGCAGCAAGCCAAGGCGAAGCAGGAGGAGACCGAGCGGCGACTCGCCGAGGAGGCGCGAGCCGAGTCCGAGCGCAGCTCCCGCGCCCTGGCCGACGAGAAGGCGCGGACCCTGGTCTACACCGACGCGGGTCGCTTGAGGATCCTCGCGCGCCAGGCCGCCGAGCTGGGCGTGAGCTCGGAGGAGGTCGACGCGCTGCAGCGCTGGCTCAACGAGGCCCGGGCGCTGCTGGACGAGGCGCGCGTCGAGACCCACCGCGGTCGCCAGCGAGCGCTCCAGGCGACTCCGGCGCAGACCATGGCCCAGCAAGCCGAGCTCGAAGCGCTGGAGCAACTCCTCAGCGGCCTCGTGGTGCTGGCGCGCGTGCCCGCGCCCGGGCAGCCCCCGCTGGCGCAGACCGTGGCCGGGGTCGAGGCGCGCCTGGCGCTCGCGCGGACCGTCCGCGAGCAGACGGTCAGCGGCCCCGCGGCCTCGAGCGCGTGGGCGGAGGCGAGCCGCGCGATCCAAGAGAGCCCCCGCTACTCGGGCCTGCGGCTCAGCCCGGTGGAGGGGCTCGTGCCCCTCGGCGCCGACCCCGACTCGGGCCTGTGGGAGTTTTGGCACGTGGCCTCGGGCGAGCGCCCGGAGCGCGGCCCCGAAGGGCACCTCCGCCCCACGGAGCAGAGCGGGCTCGTGTTCGTGCTGGTGCCCGCGGGGAGCTTCCGCATGGGCTCCCTCGCCGCGAGCGACGAGCAGCCCGTGCACGAGGTGCGGCTGAACGCCTTCCTGCTCTCCAAATACGAGGTGACCCAAGGCCAGTGGTTGCGCGCCACGGGGAGGAACCCCAGCAAGTTCTCCCCCGGCGGCTCCAAGGTCACGCTGCTGCACCCCGTCGAGCGGGTGAGCTGGCACCAATGCGCGAACGCCCTGAAACGGCTGGGCCTGACGCTGCCCAGCGAGGCCCAGTGGGAGTATGCCTGCCGCGGGGGCACGACGAGCCCGTGGTGGACGGGCGCCGAGCGCACCTCGCTCCAGGGCGCGGGCAACCTGGCCGACGGCCACTGCAAGCGCAACGGGGGCCCAGGGGGCTGGGCCTACGACGAGTGGCTCGACGACGGGTGGACGCCCCACGCGCCGGCCGGCAGCTTTCGCGCGAACCCGTTTGGGCTGCACGACATGGTGGGGAACGTCTGGGAGTGGGTGCAGGACAGCTACCACGACTCCTACGAAGGCGCGCCCCGAGACGGCTCCGCGTGGGTCGACGCCGACGAGGCCGAGCGCGTCCTCCGCGGCGGCAGCTACAGCACCGTCGCAGACGCGAGCCGCTCGGCCAGCCGCCGCAGGAACGCGCCGGCCGGTCGGAGCGACTTCCTCGGACTCCGGCCCGCGATCGTGATCCAGCGCTAGTCGGCCTCGTCGCGCAGGCGGGGTCGGGTGCGGGTCCGGGGACTGGCGCGGGAGGGCGTCGAGGTTGGACACGGCGAAGCGCACGACCGCAGCAGCGCGACTTAGGGCGCCCGGTCCCGGGCCCCGCGCTTGCTCCAGGACCCTCCACGGAGGGACTCCATGAGACACACCACGCTACGCCTGACGCTGTGCGCGATCGCCGCCTGCGCGGCCACCGGACTCGCCCAGGACGCACCCCACGCGAAGGCACCCCAGATCGAGATCGGCCTGGGCAACCCCCCGAACTCGGGCAAGACGCGCTCGCAGGCCTACCTCCGGGCGCTCAGGAGCGACCTCGAGGCCGCGCTCGGGACCCTCGACGTCGAGGAGCGCCGCCAGTTCGCCGGCTTCGAGGTCGCCGAAGGGCCCGACGTCCAGGCGCTCCTGAAGCAGCTGGCCGACCTCGAGGCCGACGTCGTGCTCGAGGCCGTGCGGGGCGCCTTCGCCACGACCCGGGCGAAGTACAAGGACGTCGACGTCAAGGCGCTGCAGGAGTCCGAGCGCTCGATCCTCTTCGTCGAGCTCCGGGCCGCCGCCAAGCGGCCCGCCGCGCGCGTGGTCGGGACCGAGCCGCTGGCGATCCACGCCTCGGGGCTGGACGGGCGACCGACCCACGTCCAGGGAGAGCTGGCGCCCGGCACCCAGCTGGCGGTGCTGAGGAACAGGCCCGAGGGCTTCCTCACCGTGCGCACGCCCAGCGGCGTCTTCGGGATCGTCGACGCCAGCCGCGTCTTGCTCGAGACCCCGATCGCCGAGGCGGGCCGGATCTACGCGGGCCCCAACGGCGGCTTGGCGTTCCTGCAGCCCAAGGGCCTGGCCGTCTTGCCCCTCGAAGGCCCCGGCCACAGCGACCCCGTGATCGAACGGATCCGCGAGGAGGTCGCCCGCGGCGACGGCATGAGCGACCCCTTCGGCTGGGTCGGAATCCAACGCCAGATCGGCAGCCGCAGCCCCTGGATCGCGGTGGTCGACCTCTACGAGCTCGAGCCCGACTTCCCCAGGCCCACCCACGCGACGGGCGACGCGGACGAGCCGGTCGTGGGGCTGAAGGACAAGCTCCAAGGCCAGACGCCGCAAAAGGATTGGTGACGGGCTTCGAGGAGTCCGTCCGCGCGCAGGTCTAGGAGGCTCCGCGGGACTGACGGATCCCTGGTTGGGGGCCTCCGCGGCTACTGAGCTCCCGTGGTGGTCTTGTAGACGTCTCCCCGTCGGGTTCCTGCGTAGAGCGTGTTGGGAGACGCAGGGTCGATCGCGAGCGCTTGGATCCGAAGGTTCGTCATGCCGCTGCTCGCGCTGGCCCAGGAAGCTCCGGAGTTCGTGCTCTTGAACACGCCGCCGTCCGTGCCGGCGTAGAGCGTGGTCGGCGTGGTCTGATTGATCGCGAGGCAGCGAACCGACAAATCAGCGAGTCCAGTGCTGACAGCCGACCACGAGGCTCCCCCATTGGCAGACACGAACACACCGCCTGCGGTTCCGGCGAAGAGGGTCGAAGGGGTGTTCTGATCGATCGCCAAAGCGCGCACGTCGAGGTTGGTGAGGTTCGTGTTCGCGGTCACCCAGGTGGTTCCGCCGTCCGTCGACTTGAACACGCCTCCAGTGGCGGTGGCTGCGTAGAGCGTCGTCGTCGTGACAGGATCGACTCCAAGGGCTCGGACTTGCAGGTCGGCTAGCCCGGAGTTCGCCGCAGCCCACGAGGTCGCTCCGTTGGTTGACTTGAAGATTCCGTGTTGGAACGTGCCGGCATAGACGGTCGTGGGTGTGACCGGGTCGAGCGCGAGCGCGGTGATCGTGGCGTCGGGGTTCGGCAGGAACTGATCCGTGTACGTCGTCCCTCCGTTGACGGACTTGACTACGTCTCCGTTGTTGTTGGAGCCGGCATACAGGGTTGCGGGAGCCAATGGATTCACGGCCACGCTCAGGTAGTTCTCCCCTGGTGCCTGCGTATTGGCCCAGTTGGCGCCGGAGTTCACGGTCTTGAAGACCGATCCTCTGCCTGACGTCGCGGCGTAGAGGGTCGCCGGAGCGGCGGGGTCGACCGCCAGGGCGTGGATCCCCAGGCTCGTGAGCCCCGTGCTCGCGAGTGCCCAGGTCGCCGCCGAATCGATCGACTTGTAGACCCCGCTGTCGAAGCAGCCGGCGAACAAGGTCATTGGGGCTGCGGGGTTGATCGCGAGGGCGTAGGTCGCGCGGCGGTGGCCGGTGAGCGCCCAAGTGGCTCCCCCGTCGGTCGTCTTGAACACGCCAGCCGTGTTCGTGCCTGCATAGACGATCAGCGGATTGGCTGGATCGATCGCGAGGGACCGCACGTCGAGGTCTGAAATGCCTGTCGACGCGGAGGCCCAAGACCCGGCTGCATTGGTCGTCTTGAAGACCCCACCGTCTTCTGTGGCGGCGAACAGCGTGGCAGGGGTCAGAGGATCGATCGCGAGCCGAGAGAGGCGCGTCGTGCTGAGCCCAGTGCTCGCGGCGAACCACGAGGATCCTCCGTCGGTGCTCTTGTAAACGCCGACGCCAATCCCTGCTGCGTAGAGGGTCGTGGGCGTCGCAGGGTCGATCACGACCGTCGCAATGGAAGGCGACCCTGCCATGCCCGTGCTCGAAGCGGCCCAGGTGGTTCCGCCGTTGGTCGACTTGAACACTCGCGCGTTCCAGGTCGCCGCGTAGAGCGTCGTGGGAGTGACGGGGTCAATGGCGACATGGTTGATTCGCGGGCTGGTTACGCCAGTCGACGACAGGCTCCAGGTTGCACCGCTGTCTACGGACTTGAAGACGCCTGCGCTGAACGTGCCCGCATAGATCGTCGAGGGGGTTGCCGGGTCGATCGCGAGCGCCCGCACGTCGAGACTCGTTAGGCCGGTGCTGCTCTCCGCCCACGTGGCTCCCGCGTCGACGGACTTGAAGACCCCACTTCCGTAGGTGCCCGCGTAGAGGGTGGTCGGGGTCACAGGGTCAACCGCGAGGGCCTCGATTCGGCCACCGAAGATCCCAGTGCTCGAGGGCGACCACGCGAGGTAGGAGAAGCCGCCAGGAAGCGTACCTGACCCATAGGACGTGGTGACGACGACATTCTGCGCGCCCGCAGCCCCGGGAGGGGTCGTCCCCGTAATCGTCGCGTTGTTGACGACTACGACATTCAGGAGGGGAGAGCCGCCCACGCTCACGCTCGAGTTGCCGTAGAAGTTGCTCCCGCTGACGGTGACGTTCGTTCCTCCGACCGTGGGGCCAGAAGGCGGCGACACCGAGCTGACGACGGGCGGGGGCGGAGTGACGAAGTCAACCGAGGTCTGGGCTAGGGGCGTCAACGCGTTCGGACCCAAGGCGTCCACCGTCGCAGAGACGACCGAGGTTCCGACAGCAGTGCTGATCACCTGGGCCTGAACTTGACCGCTGGAGTTGCTGGGGCTGGAGGGCTGAATCACCGACCCCAGGGTGGCAGACAGAGTCACTGTCCTGCCCGCTAGGGGGCTCCCTGCTGCGTCCAGCAGCGTGACGGTAAGTGTGGAGGAAGCCAGGCCGTCTGCATAGACAGAGCTCGGCGCGGCCGCGACGGTCGAAAGCGAACCGCTGACGGGCTCCGGGCGAAGTGCGCCCATGAACGTCGAGAACGAGCTGACGCTGACCGTGACGGTGTTGTTTGCTGCGTCGCGACCTATCGGGACGAGCTCCGTGACGACGTTCGTCGTGTCGTCCCTGTGGAGCACAACGATCTCGTTGATCGTCTTGCCTGCAGGCACCACGACCGGAATCGTGACGGTGACTGGGATCGAGAACACGGTCCCGCTGGGACCAAACTGAACTGCTGGGCCGGCGGCCGTGTGGATCCCGTTGCTGATCGTGGAGCTCGCAGAGATCGTCACGTTCAGGGTCGTGCTCACGGCGTTCGCGGGGACCGTAACGGTCGACCCGCTCGCGCTTCCGCTCTGCAGGGTTACCGTGCCGCCTGCCGCGCCTACGAGTCCGCTTCCGTCTGCTGGCGGTGGGGCGCTGCCCCCACCAGAGCCACCTCCTCCACCGCAGCCCGCCGCGACGAGGCCGCACGCGGCAAGCACAGTTGCACCGAGCAGAAGGTGAACTCTGGTCTTCATGCGCTTGCCCCCGGCCAGCATGCTGGCACCGCCGATTGGGCCGCGCAAGCAGATCGCAGAGGCCCCTCCTGGAGCGCGACTGCGCCTGGAGCGCGACCTCGTGCGGTGGGGAAAGCGAACCTCCGCGGCGGACTCGGCCACCTTCTCCGACCCGCGGGCTACGCTGAGCGTCGTCGAGGAGCGGTCCATGACCCCCCAGGAGCGAGCGACCCCGGAGCGCTGAAGCGGATCTTGCGCCGGCGAGCGCGGCCGAGTCCTCCACTCGGGGGGTCGACTGTATAGGTTTCCTGGCCCCGCGCAGCGTCGTAAGTCAAGGGGTAGCAGTTGGCCATGGGGCTCCTGGGCCAGGTCTCTCGATCTATACCTGGACAGTATGTAGACAGTCGCTACCCTCTCAGCATGGCCCACCTCACCTGGACGACGCGAACTCGAGACGGCGACGACCCGACCCTGCCCGTCTGCCTGCCGAGCGACGAGACCATTGACCTGCCGCCCCAGCCTGCGCCCTTCGTGGCCTTGCCGGCCCCGTCGGAGCGGCCCTGGCTGTCGGGCTTCAGGGTCGAGGCCGAGCTCGGTCGCGGCTCCATGGGCCGGGTGTATCGCGCCTACGACCTCATGCGCAAGCGCGCGGTGGCGCTCAAGGTCTCCTCCGAGGCGAGCGCCGACGCGCGGGCGCGGGTGCTCGCCGAGGCGGAGCTGCAGGCGCAGCTGCTGCACCCGGCGATCCCTCGGGTGCTCGGGCAGGGGGCGCTGCCCGACGGGCGCGGCTACCTCCTGCAAGACCTCGTCCACGGCGCGCGCTCGCTGAGCGACGCGGCGCGGGGCGCCCGCCAGGCCCACGTGGTCCTCTGGGCCGCGCGCGCGGCGGAGGCCCTGGCGGAAGCCCACGGCCGCTGCGTGGCGCACGGAGACGTCAAGCCGGAGAACCTGCTCGTCGACGCCCACGGGCGCGTGTTCGTGATCGACTGGGGCGTGGCGCGCCTGGGTCGCTGCGAGCGGCGCTCCTCCGCGCGGCTGAGCCCGAGCCTGGAGGAGTTCGCCGAGCGGCAAGGGAGCTGGGTGCAGGGCACCCTGGCCTACATGCCCCCGGAGACCCTGCAGGGCCACCCCGGTCCGGCCTCGGACGTCTACTCCCTCGCGCTGAGCATGGTCGAGGCCTTCGGCGGCGAGCACCCCTTCGTGCGGCTCATGGACGACGCGAACCGCGTCGTGAAGCGGGTCCTCTACGGCCCCGCGGTCTGCCCCCCCGCCGGACTGCAGCCCGCGCTGGGCGAGCTCCTGCGCCGCTGCCTGGACAAGGACCCCGCCGCGCGCCCCACGAGCCTCGAGCTCGCCGAGGGCCTGCGCGCCTTCGCCGGAGGCACGCGCCCCGGCCCGCTGCGCTCCCGCGCCGGCGCCTGAGTCGCTCGACCCCCATTGGCCGCGCAGGGAGCGCTGGCGCCAGGCACCCAGCCGGCCCCGCCCCGGGCAACGCCGCGGGCGGCCCCCCACCTCGGCTTAAGAGCAGCCCATGCTGCTGCCGCAGTTGAGGCAGCGGTAGCAGGTGCCGTTGCGCACGGTGGTGTGCCCACAGGCAGAGCACAGTGGGCCGTCACCCAGGCTGCTCAAATGGGCCTCGCTGGCACTGGCTACCGCGGCGCTCTGGACAGCCTGTTGGTCGAGCTGCGCGGGCTTCACGTGCACCAGGTCGTCGCGATCGAGGTACTCGAAGGCGAGCAGGCGAAACAGGACGTCCATGACCGACGTGGCGACCTTGATGTTCGGGTGCCCCTCCACCAGTCCCTGCGGCTCGAAGCGAGTGAACGTAAACGCCGAGACGAACTCCTCGAGCGGCACCCCGTGTTGGAGCCCCATCGAGACCGAGATCGCGAAGCAGTTCATCAGGCTGCGGAGGGTCGCACCCTCCTTGTGCATGTCGATGAACACCTCGCCCAAGGTCCCGTCTTCGTACTCCCCGGTCCGAATGTAGACCTTCTGCCCGCCGACCTTGATCTCCTGCAGGAAGCCGCCAGGACGCCGCTTCGGGAGCGGGCGCCGCGCGGGTGCACGCGGAGTCCGAGCGGCCCCCGCGGAGGCGCCTGCGGACTCCTTGGCTCGGGCCTTGGACTGGAGGACCTGACTGCCCTTGCTCCCGTCACGGTAGACCGCCACGGCCTTGAGCCCCATCTTCCAGGCAGAGAGGTAGATCTCCTCGATCTCCTCGACCGTGGTCTCGTTGGGCAGGTTGCAGGTCTTGGAGATCGCGCCGCTGAGGAACGGCTGGACCGCAGCCATCAGCCGCACGTGGCCCATCGGAGGAATGAAGCGCACGCCCTGGGCACCGCAGCGGTTCGCGCAGTCGAAGACGGGCAAGTGCTCGTCTCGGAGGTACGGCGCCCCTTCGATGGTCATCCGGCCGCAGATCACCTCTTCGGCTGCCTGGATCTCTTCCTGGCCGAAGCCGACATGAGCCAGGAGGTCGAAGGTCGGGTCGCCGCTCCTTTCGGCGGCCTTCAGTCGGGAGAAGCAGGCCGCGCCCAAGACCCTTGGCGTGAAGGCGTGGCGTAGCTCGTAGGCTCCGGGCATCGCCGCCTCGGCGGCAGCGACCTCCTCGGGAAGGAAGCCCTTGGCCAGCAGCGAGCGACGGTTGACGCAGGGGGTCCCTTCGAAGGTCCACGACCCACGCACGTAGTCGACGATCGCCTGCACCTGACTTTGCGTGTACCCCAGCGTGGTCAAGGCGCGGGCGACCGACGTGTTGACGATCTTGAAGCTCCCGCCTCCAGCCAGCTTCTTGAACTTCACCAGGCTGAACTCGGGCTCGACGCCTGTGGTGTCGCAGTCCATGAGCAGCCCGATCGTCCCGGTCGGGGCGAGCACGGTCGCCTGCGCGTTGCGCAGCCCGTGCTCCATGACCTGCGCGAGCACGTCGTCCCACACCCGCTGCGCGACCCGGGTTAGCTCAGGGAGGCGAGTCGTGCCCAGCCGGTAGGCGGCGTCACGGTGTTTGTGCATGACCTTGAGCACCGAGCCCCGGTTGGGCTCGTAGGCGGGAAAGGGCCCCTTGGTGGCGGCCATGCGCGCGGAGGTCTCGTAGGCGGTCCCCGTCATGATCGCGGTCAGGACCGCGGCGACCTCACGAGCCTCGTTGCTGTCGTAGGGCAGGCCCAGGGTCATGAGCAGCGAGCCCAGGTTCGCGTATCCCAGCCCAAGCGGGCGCAGCTCGTGGGTGCGCTGGGCGATCTCCTTCGCCGGGTAGCTGGCGTAATCCACCAGGATCTCCTGCGCCATGAAGAACACGGAGCACGCGTGTCGGTAGCCCTCGACGTCGAAGCTCCCGTCATCGCCGAGGAACTTGAGCAGGTTGATCGAGGCCAGGTTGCAGGAGGTCTCGTCGAGGAAGCTGAACTCCGAGCAAGGATTGGTGGCGTTGATCCGGCCCGTCGCGCTGACTGTGTTCCACTCGTTGCAGGTCGTGTCGAACTGCATTCCCGGGTCGGCGCAGCGCCAGGCAGCCTGCGCGATCTCGCGCATCAGCTCGCGGGCCTTGTAGGTCTTGGCGACCTGGCCGTTGGTGCGCCACGTTGTGCTCCACTTCCCGTCGGTGGTCACCGCCTGCATGAAGGCGTCGCTGGCCCGGACGGAGTTGTTGGCGTTTTGCCCGCTGATCGTGCGGTAGGCCTCGCCGTTGAAGTCGGAGTCGTAGCCTGCCTCAATGAGCGCCAGGGCCTTGTCTTCCTCTTTGGCCTTCCAGCGGATGAACTCGACGACGTCTGGGTGGTCCATGTCGACGCACACCATTTTCGCCGCCCGGCGGGTGGTTCCGCCGCTCTTGATCGCGCCCGCCGCGCGGTCGTAGACCTCGAGGAACGAGATCAGGCCCGAGGAGTGCCCGCCGCCGGAGAGGAGCTCGTCCTTGGCGCGCAGCCGAGAGAAGTTGCCCCCGGTCCCCGAGCCGAACTTGAACAAGCGCATTTCGCGCTGAATGCCCGAGGCGATGTCCATCAGGTCGTCCTGCACCGACTGGATGAAGCAGGCCGAGACCTGGGGGCGTTCGTAGGAGCTCCGGGTCTCGCGGACGGTCTGACTGGCCTCGTCCCAAGCCCAGGAGCCCGTTGGATTGCCCTTGATTCCGTAGGCCTCGGCGAGGCCGGTGTTGAACCACACCGGGCTGTTGAACGCGCCCACCTGACGGATGAGCATCGCGCTCAGCTCGTCCTCGAAGGCCTGCGCGTCCTGTGCGGTGGCGAAGTAGCCGCCTTGCCGCTCCCCAGCCTGACGCACCGCGTGAGTGATCCGCCGCACCACCTGCTCGGCGGAGGTCTCGTGCCCCGTGCCTGGGACTCCTGCCTTGCGGAAGTATTTCGAGACCATGATGTCGGTCGCCAACTGGCTGAAGCTCGCTGGAACCCGGACGTCTTGCATCTCGAACACCACCGACCCGTCAGGGTTCTGGATCACCGCCCGGCGGGTCTCGTACTCCACCCCCGCGAAGGGGCTCTCACCGGCCGCGCAGTAGCGTCGCCCGATCGTCAGGCCACCTTTCATCGGCAGGGCGAGTGGCTCGTCGGAGCGGGCGGTCTTGGTCGACGCGGTGTTTGCGATCGGGGTCACTGGGGGCTCCCTTGGAGGGCGGGTGGGCAGCGCCCAAGGTAGCCATCCGGACCGACACTCCGCAGAAGCCTCCGCGGCGTCGGGTCCTCATGAAGGCGAGGAACCAAGCGGGTTTGCGGGCGGTCGCTGCGCGCCGCAGGAACTATTCTGCTGTCTCGAGGGAGGCCGGGTGGCCGCCGCTACGAGGCTTAGCGCAAGACGCGCTCGAGCGCGTAGCCCAGACGCTGGGGGAGGTGCTCGGGGCGCGTGAGGATCTCGAAGCCCGAGCGCCCAAACAGCTGAGGCAGATAGACCTTGGCCTCCGCTTCGATCGCGAGCGCGAAGGGGGTGATCTGGAGGCTGCGGGCCTCGCGCACCGCCTGGCGCACGTCCGCTGTCCCATGACGACCCTCGTAGCGATCGAGGTCGGTGGCCTTGCCATCGCTGAGCAAGATCAGCAGCTTGCGCTTGGCCTTCTGGTGTTGAAGCAGCCTGGTGGCGTGCCGCAGCGCGGGGCCGATCCGCGTGTAGCCTTGGGGCTGGAGCGAGAACAGCCCCGGGAGGCAGGCCCGCCAGGGGGCCTTGAAGCCCTTGACCTGCACGTAGCGACAATCGCGCCGCGTGTGGCTGAAGAAGGCCCCGATCTCCAACGTGACGAGCCCCGCGCCGAGCGCCTCGCCAATCGTGAAGACGGCCTGGCGCTCGACCTCGAGCACGCGGCGTCCCGAGACCCACGCGTCGGCGGAGAGGCTCACGTCGATCAAGACCAAGACCGCTAGCTCGTGGTCCCGGCGGCGTCGGGCGATCCAGAGCCGATCGTCGGGTGTGCGCCCCGCTCTGCGTTGCGCGTGGGCGTCCACCAACGCGTCGAGGTCGAGGTCGCTCCCGTCTCGCTGGCGAGAGCGCAGGGCGCGCTCTTGTGAGATCGCGCTGAACGCCGAGCGCAGCTCGCGGATCTGGTGCCGCAGGCGGTGCCTCAGCTCGTTGACGTGCTCGGCGACCCGCGCCGGCTCGAGCCCGACCTCGGGCACCTCGGAGAACAGCGCACAGTGGCGCGGACGGTAGGCCCGGCGTCGCTCGTCCCACTCGTCGTAATAGATCGCCCTGCGCGCGCGGGTCCCGTCTTCGACCTCGCCTCCGCTGTGCTCGAGGACGAGGTCTGCGCGGTAGAGGGAGGCTGTCGGGCGGTTGCTGCGGATCACCTGGCGCAGGTCGAGCTCGTCGAGGGCCTCCCCTTGCTCCGCCATGTCGTCGCTCCCGTCGAGCTGCTTGCGGGTGCCCTGGTATTCCTCCGCCGTCTCCGTCTTCTCGAACAGGTGCAAGACGGGGTTCTCGTGCTGCTTCTCGGTTTCGTCCGCCAGGACCTCCACCTCCTCCTTGCTCTGGCCTTGCCGCTCGGTCCCGCTCGGGAGCGCGTCGGGCTGGGTCTGGAACTCCTCTCCGCCGGCAGGGGCGGACTCGCCCCGCATCGGGTTCTGCAGCACCCCCGAGAGCCAGAGGAGCCGAGGAGGCGCTGCGCCCCGTGTTCCCTTGAGCCGCTTCAGCTCCTTGGCGAGCCAGCGCGCTGCTGGGCTCAGCCCCTCGGCCCGTAGCCGCGAGAGCGCCTCGCACACCACCGGCTCACCTGGCTCCTCTCCCCGGGCCAGTGCGCGCGCCCAGCGCCAGAGCACGCGCTCGCGCGCCCGCGCTGGCTCGGGCTCCCCCTCCCCGCACAGCGCGAGCAGCGCGCGCCAGGGCTCGCTCGCACCCGGGAGGCGCTCCAGGAGCTGCGCCTCGAGCCGAGGCCAGACGAGCAGCGTCGCGACCCGACGTTCGGCTTCGTCCAGCGCAGCCGAGAGCCGCACGCTGCGCTGCAGCTCCAAGCCGCAGGCGAGCCGCAAGACATAGGCCTGCACGTTTTGCTCAGCGGTGGGTGCCAGCGAGCACTGCTTGGGCAGGTAGATCGCGTCGCCCCGGACGCCCCCCAGCCCCTCGGTCTCGTTCAGGGCATAGGGTCGCTCGCCCAGCGCCCACGCGAGCACGCGCAGGCGGTCGACCACCTCGCACAGCCCCACGCTGCGCTCGAGGAGCGCCGCGTCTTCGCCGCCAAAGACGCGCCTCCACGCCCTGCTGCCCAGGGAGAACAGGAGTTCGTCGAACACGGTCTTTCCCTACACCATGAGCGAGACGACGTCGTTGAGCGCAGCGACGACCTCGCGGTCGTCGCTGAGCGCTTCGACGGCGGCGATCGACAACGCGCGCCGCGGCGGAAGCCCCGCTACGGTCAGCTTGGCGGCGGACACGAGGAGCCGCGTCGACACGGTTTCGCTGAGGCCGACTTCGGTCATCTTGCGGACCTTCGTGGCAAATCCGACGAAACGCTCCGCGAGCTTGCGCTCGATTCCGCCCTCGGTCGCGACGATCTCGGCTTCGATCTTGGGCGGCGGATAGTCGAACGCGAGGGTCACGAAGCGCTGACGGGTGGAGGGCTTCATCTCCTTGAGCCCGCGCTGATAGCCCGGGTTGAAGCTGGCCACGAGCATGAAGCTCACGGGAGCATGCAGCACCTCGTCGTGTCGGTCGAGGAGCAGTTCGCGGCGGTGGTCCGTGAGCGGGTGCAGGACCACGATCACGTCCTCTCGGGCCTCGGCCACCTCGTCGAGGTAGAGGATCGCGCCCTGACGTAGGGCACGGGTCACGGGCCCGTCCTGCCACACCGTGTCGCCTCCCTGCACCAGCCAGCGCCCGAGGAGGTCGGCAGACGTGGTCTCGTCGTGGCACGCCACGCTGATCAACGGCCGCTCGAGCTTGCGAGCCATGGCTTCCACGAAGCGCGACTTCCCGCAGCCGGTTGGGCCCTTGAGCAGCAGGGCCAGCCGTTGCTCCCAGGCGAGCTTGAACACCTCGACCTCGTTGGAGATCGGGCGGTAGTAGGGCTCGCTCGGCGCGGAGGCGTCCACCGAACTAGGCGCTCGCTGGCGCGGCGCCTGCGGGCCCAGCGTCTGCGGGTGGAGCGTTCTCCTGGGTCTCGGGCGTTGGAGCCGTGGGAGGAGCGGAGAGCTCGGCCTCGGCTGGGCTCTGGACCTCTCCGACGGGTCTTCCGTGGGCGACGAAGTGCACGATGAAGGCCACGATCCCCAAGGTAAACAGCGCAGCGGCGAGGACCAGACCCACGAAGTGGACCGCGATTTCGCGCTGGACGTCCATGAAGTCCAGACCCATTTTTCGCTCGAGGTAGACCTGGGCCACGCCGGCGACGGCAAAGGCCAAGGTCATGGCGATCATGCCGATGTTCGCGCACCAGAAGGCGACGACTGCCAGGCGCGACTGGTGCAGGCTCCGGCCAGTCAAGTGCGGCAGGGCGTAGGACATGATCGCGAGCACCAGCATGGCGTAGGCTCCCCAGAAGGCCATGTGGCCATGCATGGCGGTCACCAGCGTCCCGTGAGTCCAAATGTTTACCTGCGGGATCGTGTGCGCGATTCCCAGGAATCCCGCGCCGACGAAGGCCATGATCGCGCAGCCGATGGTCCAGGCCAATGCGCTCTTGTTGGGGTGCTCTCGCCCTCCCTTCCGCATCATGACGATCGCGTAGGCCGCCATGCCGAGGAAGGCCAGCGGCTCGAGCGCGCTGAAGATCCCTCCAATCATGAGCCAGTAGCGCGGGGTCCCAATCCAATAGTAATGGTGGCCCGTGCCGAGGATTCCGGAGAGGAAGGTCACCCCCACGATCACGTAGAGCCACTTCTCGATGATCTCGCGGTCCACGCCGGTGAGTTTGATCAACAAGTAGGCCAGGATCGCCCCCATGATCAACTCCCACACGCCCTCGACCCACAGGTGCACGACCCACCAGCGCCAGTAGGAGTCGATGGCCTGGTTGTCGGTAGGGATCATGCCAGGCAGGTAGAGCAGCGCGGCCATCAGCAGGCCGAAGAACAAGACCGAGCTCGTCGTCGTATAGCGCTGGCCCTTCAAGATCGTCCCGCCGATCAACCCAATGAAGAGCAGCACGTTGACGACGACGAGGAAATCCAGCGCGCGGGGGATCTCGAGGAACTTTCGGCCCTCCCACCAATTGAGATGAAAGCCAACGATCGCGGTCACGCCGACGACGATTAGCGAGATCAGCTGGACGTAGGCGAGCTTGACGTTGAGCAACTCGTGGCCCACCTCTTCGGGAACGATGTAGTAGGCAGAGCCCATGAACCCACAGAGCAGCCACATCACGAGCAGGTTGTTGTGGGAGGCGCGCGCGGCATGGAAGGGGATGACGTCGTGCAGCGGGTCATAGCCGATGTGCGCGAAGCCCATGATGAAGCCGAACACGATCTGCAGCGAGAGCAGCAGCAGCGAGGTCGCGAAGAACCAGTACGCGACCCTCTGACTTTCATACCTCATGGCTAGTTTCCCTTTCCGAGGGTCGACAGGAACGTCGCGAGCTCACCGATTTGCGCTTCCGACAGGGGCAGCTTCGGCATCAGGGTGCCGGCCTTGACGGTCTGTGGGTCTCGGAGCCACTGCTCCATGAAGTCCTTTTCGAGCCGCGCACCGACCCCGTCGAGGGCCGGTCCAACCAGACCCCCCTTGCCTCCGAGCTGGTGGCAGGCGAGGCACAGCTGGCTGAACACCGGAGGCGGGGTGGCCGTGACCCCCGTGGGGACCCCGGGCGCCGCGCCCCCGGGCCCCAAGTTCGGCTTCCTGGGGAAGCCGTTGAGGTCCATGTTGCCGATCCACTCGAGGAAGGCGACCAAGTCCTGGATCTGCTCATCCTCGAATCCGTAGCTCTGCATGCGCCGCTGGCCCGGGAACATGGCGTCGGGGTCCCGGATCACGGCCGCAATGAAGGCAGGCCCGCGGCGCTCGTAGACCTTCGTCAACTCCGGGCCGTAGTACGCTCCCTCACCGAGGATCGTGTGGCACCCCATGCAGTTGCTCGAGTCCCACAGGTGCTTTCCGCGCACGACCGCCTCGGTCATCGCGGCCTCGTTGGTTTGCTTGGGGATCTGCGAGAGGGTGTCGAGGGTTAGCAGAACGAACGCCCCGAAGCAGAGCCCCGTTCCCAGGACGAAGAAATTCCTCGCGGCGGATTTGGACAACATTGAGGGACGCCTCCTGCTCGAGCCGGGCGAAGGTCACGCGACCGGCGAGTCCATTGAGAGCGCGAAGTATACGTCGAGTCAGGCGACTGACAAGTCCGGTGAATAAATACGGGACCGTGGAGTCCAGTGAGTCCGGTTGCTATACAAGCGCATGGCGGGGGAGCCGCGAGTCAGACGACGCACGGGCGAGCGGCGACTTTCGGCCTGCTCGCGTCCGGCGGTGTCGACCCCGCTGAAGCCTGACACCTGCTTGCAGGCCAGGGATCCGTGGATCCCTTCGAGCCGGCAGACATTCATCACACCCTTGGAGGAATGTTTCGTGAGACTTTTTGCCGTCAAGCCGCTGGTGGGAACGCTGCTCGGGTTCTCGACGCTCCTGTCCCTGGCTGGTTGTCCACCTGGCGCGGACACCGCGTCCAAGGCGCCCGTGTACTCCCGCGTCCTCAAGGGAAGTGAGGTCGCCGTTCTGACGGCTCCTCCGCTGGTGCCGCCGCCGATCAAGCGCAGCCAACCCACGAAGGTCGTCGTCAACCTCGAGGTCAAGGAGGAGAAGGGGCGACTGGCCGACGGCGTGGAATACGTGTTCTGGACCTACGGCGGCAGTGTGCCCGGATCGTTCATTCGCATTCGTCAGTACGACGAGGTGGAGTTCAACCTCCAGAACCACCCCGACAACAAGATGCCGCACAACATCGACCTGCACGCGGTCACCGGCGCAGGCGGCGGTGCGGCGTCGTCGTTCACGGCCCCCGGACACGCCTCGAAGTTCTCGTTCAAGGCGCTCAACGCGGGCCTCTACGTCTACCACTGCGCCACCGCGCCGGTAGGCATGCACATCGCCAACGGCATGTATGGCCTGATCCTCGTCGAGCCGGAGGGGGGGCTGCCGCCGGTCGACAAGGAGTACTACGTCATGCAGGGCGACTTCTACACCAAGGGCGCCTATGGCGAGGTGGGAGTTCAGCCCTTCGACATGGGGAAGGCCTTGCAGGAACGCCCTGACTACGTCCTGTTCAACGGGTCGGTGGGCGCGCTCGTGGGAGACAACGCGATCACCGCGGAGGTCGGTGAGACGGTGCGCCTGTTCGTCGGAAACGGGGGGCCAAACCTCGTCTCTTCGTTTCACGTGATCGGTGAGATCTTCGACAAGGTCCACCAGGAGGGCTCTGCTTCCTTCGGTGAGAACATCCAGACCACCTTGATCCCGGCGGGCGGGGCGGCCTGGGTCGAGTTCAAGGTCGACGTGCCAGGAACGTTCATCATCGTCGACCACTCGATCTTCCGCACCTTCAACAAGGGCGCTCTGGGCATGCTCAAGGTCACGGGTGAGGAGAACAAGACGATCTACTCCGGGAAGCAGGAGGACGGGATCTACCTGCCCGAGGGCGGTGCGATCCAGGAGCTCCCGGGCGAGCGCGCGAAGCCGGTCCCGGCGCAGCGGACGAAGGACGAGCGGATCGCCATGGGCGAACGCATCTACCAGACCATCTGCTTTGCCTGCCACCAGAGCAAGGGTCAGGGCGTCCCCGGGGCCTTTCCGCCTTTGGCCAACTCCGATTACCTCATGGCCGACAAGGAGCGCTCGATCCTCGGTGTGATCAACGGGCAGAGTGGACCCATCGAGGTGAACGGACAGAGGTTCGACGGGGTCATGCCCGCCGTCACCAACATCACCGACGACGACGTCGCGAACGTCTTGACCTACGTCCGCAACAGCTTCGGAAACTCCGGCGACATGGTGACCCTGGCTGAGGTTCAGGCCGCCCGCGCGAAGAAGAAGTAGGGGAACCTCGGTGCGCTCAGCAGCCCTGCTGGGAGTCCTCGTGTTCGTCGGTTGCCCTGCGGAGCAGCCGCAGCGAGGGGATCCCTCCTGGGCTGCCGCGCGTCGAGCCTCCCCGCCCGCCCACGATCCGCCCGCGATCCATGCTGACCCCTTGCCCAGCCAGACGGTCGAAATCCCTGGCGGGAACTACCGCTCGTTCTTCCCCGGGAAGGACGAGCCGGAGCGGTTCGAGGTTGGCCCGTTCGGGTTGGAGGTGCACGCGGTCACCAACGCGCAGTACTTGCGATTCGTGCTCGCCAACCCGAAGTGGCGGCGCTCCGCGGTGAGGCGGATCTTCGCCGACGAGAACTACCTGCGAGACTGGGCCAGCGACACCGAGCACGGGGAAGGCCTCGCAGACCGTCCCGCCGTGTATGTGTCGTGGTTTGCCGCGCGCGCCTACGCGCGTTGGGTGGGGCGTCGGCTGCCGACCCTGCAGGAATGGGAGTACGTCGCGGCGGCCTCGGAGGCCGTGGCCGACGCGACCGGGGAAGCCGAGCACAACCAGCGGATCCTCGACTGGTATTCGGCCCCGAGCCCCGCGACTTTGCCTCCCGTCTGCTCGACGCCGAGGAATCACTTCGGCGTCTACGACATGCACGGGTTGATTTGGGAGTGGGTCGAGAACTTCAACACCGCGCTCGTGACCGGCGAGTCTCGAGGAGACACCGGGCTCGAGCGGAGCCTGTTCTGCGGGGCGGGCTCCATTGGGTCGGCGAACCCAGCCGACTACGCTGCGTTCATGCGTTTCGCGTTTCGCAGCAGCCTGCAGGCGTCGTACACCGTCAAGAACCTGGGCTTCCGCTGCGCCACGAACAGCGGGAATGAGTGAGGACCCGTATGCGCTTCCTTCGCACGATCCTGTTTGGCGCCGTGATGGCGTGCTGCGGCTGCGAGGAGCCGGTGGCCGCCACGGACCCGGCCGCAGCCGACCGGACCAGCGGAGCGCCAGCAGCGGGCGGTCCATCCGTCCCTGGCCTGAGCAACTGCTGCAGCAAGGAGGAAGCGGGCGCGACGGTCCCGGGGACCTCGGTCTACCAGCTCGAGTCGACCTGGCAGGACCAGAGCGGGGCGGAACGGCAACTTGTGAGCTTCCGCGGTCGCCCGGTCGTCATGGCGATGATCTTCACCACCTGCGAGTACGCCTGTCCGCGGATCATGTCGGACTTGAAGCGGATCGAGGAAGCGCTGGGCGAGGGACGAGAGAAGGTCCGGTTCGTGCTGGTCTCGTTCGACGCTGAACACGACCAGCCGCGCGTGCTGGCCGAGTACGCGAAGACCCAGGACCTCGACCTCGCGCGCTGGACCTTGCTGCATGGGGCCGAGGCCGACGTGCGCGAGCTGGCGGGGGCGCTGGGGATCAAGTTCAAGAAGTCGACCGCGGTTGGCTTCTCGCACTCCAACGCGATCTCGCTGCTCGACGTCGACGGTCGAATCACGCTGCAACTGCAGGGCCTCGGCGTGGAACCCGCAGAACTCCTCGCGGCGCTTCGTGAGCCAGGCCAGTGACGCCGACCGCCCGGCGCTGGCGACCGCTCCATCCTCCGCTACTCCGAGATCGGGACCCAATCGTTGAGCACGTCGGCGAGGGTCGTGCCGCGGGCCCAGTGGAGCAAGCTCTCCATGAGGGAAGAGCGGGCAGGGTGCAACGGGCAGGGGTGCTTGGGGTCGCACGACTTCCAGCCAAAGGCGCAGTGGTCTTCGTCCACGTCGACGTCGACCGCGTTGAGGATCTCGTCGAAGGAGATATCCGCCGGCTCGTAGGCGAGGGCGAAGCCACCCCCGTGGCCCTTTTGGGCCACCAGCAAGCCGGCCACGGTCAGTCGTCGCAGGAGCTTGGACAGATACGCGGCCGGCACTCCCGTTTGGTCAGCGACCTGCAACGCCGGCGCGCTCTCGTCACCGAGGGTCGCCAGGTAAGCCATGGCCCGCAGCGCGTACTCGCCTCTCGTAGGCATACCCAGCATGCGGACTTTATAGCAGCTGCCCTGAACGGACGCCAAGGTGGGCCCTCGACGCCCAATGAATATTAGCGGACTTGCGAGTCGCCTGAGGGCGGGGTATCTTTTTGCGCTCAATGGACGGTTTGGTCCTGTGAAGTGAGGCCCATGAAGACCCGCATGAATCTCGTTGCGATCCTGATTGCCCTGGCTACTGTCTCGTTCTTGGGCGGCTGCCCGCAGAGCGGTGCGAGCAAGGACTCCGCCCCTGCGGCGTCTGGCGCCGCGGCGAGCAAACCCTCCGCCGCGAGCTTGGCCGCCGCGGAGAAGTTCTCGACCCTCTGCGCCAGCTGCCACGGGGCCAGCGGCCAGGGTGACGGCCCCGCGGCGGCAGCCCTCGACCCCAAACCTCGGAACTACAGCGACGCGGCCTGGCAGGCCTCGGTCAGCGACGAAGACCTCAGCAAGATCATCCTCGAAGGTGGCGCTGCGGTCGGGAAGAGCCCGATCATGCCGCCCAGCGCCGACCTCAAGGACAAGCCCGAGGTCGTCAAAGAACTCGTGAAGCTGATTCGTTCCTTCAAGTAGGCCAGCGCTCACCGCGCCGGGACGCCAAGCGCGCTCTCGGGTGTTCGCGGCTACCGCTCGAGCACCTCGCTCCTCCCCGGGTGTTCAAGCATGTGAAGGGTTTAGCAGCATGTACAAGTCCACGAAGCCGTGTGCTGTCGTCTTCCTGTGCTCGGTCGCCTGTGCCACCACGGGCGCGCTCGCACAGGACGGATCCGAGCCCGCTCCAGACCCAGAGGTCGAAGCGCTCAGGCTAAAGGTCGACGAGCTCAACCATCGGCTCGAGGCCCTCGAGGGGGGCTCTCCGTCGGCGGGTCCCGTCGCGCCCGAGGGCGTCGCGTCCGCCGACGTCGCGCCTGAAGCCACATCCGTGATCGTCCGGCGAGGGACGAAAGCGGAAGGTGGGGGCTTGATGATCGACCTCGGTGACGCGATGCGGCTGCGCTTCGACGCCCAGCTCCGCTGGCGCGGCGAGTTTCGTGGAGACAGCTACGCCCAGCCCAAGGTCGAGCAGAACACCGATTTCGTCCTGCAGCGCCTGCGGTTGACCCTCGACTTCGACTACAACCAATACCTCGGGGCGCGCGTCACGGTTCAGGATAGTCGCCAATGGGGCGACAAACTCGACGGCTTCGCCGGCCCGCGCCTCGCGTCCGATCAGCCCGAACTCATGCTCTACGAGGGCTACGCCGAGCTGCGCAACCCCTTCGACGCGCCCCTCGTGCTGAAGGTCGGTCGCATGGCCGTGCCGAACCTGGGCAACCAGCGGCTGATCTCGAACCTGGACTGGAGCAACGTCGCGCGCTCCTTCGACGGAGCGCAGATCACCTTCACCCCGAAGGGCTGGTGGATGACGGCCTTCGCCTCGAACCTGCGCGAGGCGTCGGCGCTGCCGATCCCCGGGGACGAGAACGACGACTCCTGGCTGGTGGGGGCCTACCTCAGCAACCGCATGCTGGCGGACCACCAGTTCGACGCCTTCCTCTACTGGAGGCGGGTTGGAGATCGCACGCTGACCGCGCTCACGACCGGACCGTCGGGTGGGCGCGGAGCGCGCCAGGACTACACCACCGGCCTGCGCATGCAGGGCGAGGCGGGGGTGCTGTTCTACAACGGCATGTTTGCCTATCAGTTCGGCGGCGTCGGCGGCGACACGATCGACGCTTGGGCCGCGGCCCTCGAGGCCGGCGCCAAGCTCGCGTTCGGGGATCAGTGGCTGAAGATCTCGAGCGAGTTCGCCTGGGCCAGCGGAGACAAGGACGCCACGGATTCCCGGATCCAGACCTTCGACCCGCTGCTGCCCTTCGCCCACTATTACAACGGCCACCAGGACCTGTTCGCCTGGCGCAACCTCCACTCGCTCAACCTCAAGCTCGCCTACTCGCCGCTGAAGACCCTTAGCCTGCACAGCGACCTGCACTTCTTCTGGCTGCAGCACCGGAGCGACAGCTGGTACGGGCTCGGGTTCACGCGAACCGACACGGCGGGCGCCGCAAACAGCAGGCACGTGGGGTCAGAACTCGACCTCTACGTGAAGTACCAGGTCCTGGACGGGCACCTCTCGTTCTGGGGTGGGTACTCCCACTTCTTCCCCGGTGAGTTCGTCCGGGACACGGGTCCCAAGACCTCGGATCAGTCCTTCGCGTTCCTCATGGGGACGGTGAACTTCTAGGCGGGGCTCAGGTCTGGGTGTCGTTGATCCAGGTCCAGGCGGCGACGGCGCCCGGGAGCCCGATCGTCGTCGCCGCCAGGGCCACGACCTGATCCATGTCTGCCTGAGTCACGCCGGCTGCGGGCGCTTTGCGCGCCGCGGAGTGAACCGCGCCTTCGCGCAGGGCGCCAATGCTGATCCCCAGCTTGACGAGCCGCTGCTCGCGAGTCGAGAGCGGACCGTTCGCGCTCCCCTTGCCGAGCAGGCTCCAGGCCTCGCCGATCTCGGGGAAGCGCTCCACGAAGCGGCGGAAGGTCTCAGGCGGCGGCGGCGTGTCGGACATGGTCAAGCTCCTTGAGTCAGGTGGATCGTCCAGGATACGGCCCGGCGAGGTCTATGCAGCAGGTGGCGCGCCGAGGGGCTCGATACGAAGCGCATCGGCCGGGCAGATCACGGCGCACTTCCCGCAGCCCGTGCAGGCCTCCGTGTCGATCAGCGGCAGCTCGCCTCGACCGGGGACGCGGATCGCCCGGGGGCGGGGCGGGCAAGGCCCTCGGCAGTAGTTGCAGTCTTGCTGGTGGGCGCTGCTGTAGCACAGCGCCGGGTCGACGACGGCTACGCCGATCTTGACCGCGCCCTCCGGCGGCTTAAGCGCCGAGGTCTCGCAGGCCGCGACGCAGGGCAGGTCCTCGCACATCAGGCAGGCCGTGATCGAGGGCAAGATCACGGGGGTCCCTGCGATTTTCGCGCCCAACTCGGGCCCCGCCTTGCGGATCACGTGGTGGGGGCAGGCAAGAATGCAGTCGTTGCACGACGTGCAGGCGGCGAGGAACTCGGCTTCGCTTCCCGCGCCGGGCGGGCGCACGAAGGCAGGGCGCGGCGGCGCCGCGGGCGGCGTGCTCAAGGGCGACATCGCGCGCTGGGCTTGCGTGTAGATCTCCGAGACCACCTCGAGCGTGGAGCGGAGGCTGACCCGAAAGAAGTCGGCGCGTGTGTAGTTGGGCTCCGTCACATCGCCGAGACCCGCATTTCCATGGGTTGGTTCAACAGCCACAAACTGACCGTACTCGAGGCGAGCATGGCGAGCAGCATGGGGATCTGGGCCAGGATTCCGCGCAGGCGGTCGGGGACCAACCCGCGGGTCGTGCGCTCGGAGATCCAGAGCCCGTAGAGGTGGCCGATCACCACGAAGAACACCTGGAGGATCCACAGGCCTTCGAGGGTGATCATGGGAGGCACGGCCCACCCCGCCGTGCCAAACAGGTCCCAGCCCCAGCCGCAGGGGTCGGACGCCAAGGCCAGGAGCTTGGGCCCCTCCATGAGGAAGTGCTCTGCGTTGTGGGCCAGGTGATAGAACAGCGCGATCGGCAGCAGCGCATAGGCGTAGCGCAAGAACACGGTCCGGGTGCGGGCGACGCGGCCGATCATGGCGGTCGCCTTCGACAACAGCGCGAACAGCAAGACCGGCAACACGAGCAGCCCAACCATCAGCAGGCTGAACGAGGCCTGCGCCGGGATCGCCAGGCTGGACTGCACCGCGTCGCTCCACTCCCCCCAGCGCGGGGTCATGGTCAACCCGTGAAACCCCGTCATGGAGAGCAACACGATCGCGAGGAACGCCTCGTCCGAACGCCCCTTGCCGCCTTGGGCCAGGTCCGACGCCCAGGGCCGCAGGCGCACGGTGGTGTTGCCGTGCGGGCAGGTCTTGAGGCACTCGCCGCACGAGATGCAGTAGGTGTTGCGCTGCATCGTGCGCGGGAACTCGAAGGTCGGGCATCCGTCCCCTTCGGCGTTGCCCTTGTAGCAGTCCATGGTCCTGCAGGTCGAGCACACGGCGTCGTCTTTGGAGCGAACCTCGATCGGGGAGAACAAGGCGTAGAGCCCGGAGACACGACCCACCAGGCAGCCATAGCGACAGAACGCCTTGCGGTCGAAAACCAGCACGCTGGTCACGGCCATCCCGAGCATGCCCAGCGCGAGGTAGGCCGTGACCCGAGGGACCATCGTCACGCCGAGCCCGAGCTCGACCCAGGTCAGGAGGACGAACAGCCCGACGGCCGGCCAGATGTTGCGGAGCTTCCGCGGCCAGCGCAGCCCGAGGCCCATGCCGGACTGCCTCGGACCCCAGGGCTTCAGGCGCTCGATCCAGGTCGCGATCCCGTCCCAGGGACACACGAAGCACCACAGCTTGCCGAAGTAGAGGATCAGGAAGATCAGCCCCGCCCACCAGATCGTCCAGGTGAGCAAGGGAGCGACGTTCATGGAAGGGTTCTGATTGCCAAACAACCCCGCGTAGATGATCAAGCAGAAGAACGCCGCGCACACCGACTGGAAGCAGAAACGCAGCGGCTTCCAGGTGACCAGCCGGCGCACCCAGGCCGCGCCGAGCAGGTCCTGGCGGGCGTCGAGCGCGGGCTGGGTGAGCGGGGCGCCGCGCCGCTCTCGCAGCCAAGACAGGAGCTCGAACAGCCCAAACGACACGAGCAGCAGGATCAGGACTCCGTATTGGTACATCCAGGCCGGGATCCCGCGCATCAGGTGCTTGTCCGCGCCTGCGGTGAGGCTCGGGGGGTGGGCCTGAATCCAACGCGCAGGCTCGGCGACCACGGCGTCGCGGCAATAGGTGGAGCAGAAGAAATAGGTGCGCTCCGCGACCGTCACCTGGTAAGCCGTCGCGCGGCGCACCGTCATGTTGCACACGACGTCGCGGGCGACCGCCGCCTCCTGCTGATCCTCGTGGGTCTGGACCTCCAGCCCTGCAGCCGCCGCGACCTCGGTCAGGTCGACGCTGTCGCGGGCCGTGCGCTGATCCCACACCACCAGCCCGCTGACGAGCACGAACACGAGCCAGGGAAAGGAGAGCCCCAGGCAGCCCCAGGCACCGCGGCGACTTCCTCGCGTGCTCGCGGGGGGGGCCTGAACGACGGGAAGCGGTCGGCTCACGACGCGCGCCGCGCAGCGCGCCGGGCGCGCTTGATCTTCAGCGAGCGGACGGTGAGCAGGAGCAGCACGAACCCGCCCACGCAGCCTCCGAGGATCAGTGCCGGAGAACCGGGCTCCCCGACCACCATCGGGAAGGTCAGCGTCGAAGTAATTTCGCCGTCGGGAAACGAGAGCGTGATCTCGTAGTTCCCAACCGCGTCGTAGGTGGGATAGAACTTGTAGACGTTCTCGCTGAGGGTCACCTCCCTCGGCCCGAAGACCTCGTGGCGCGAACCCAGCAGCGAGAGCCGCTCGACTTCGAGGGTCAGCGGTTGGCGATACAGGCTCCGGCTCTGCGCGTCGACCACGTAGACGTGGAGCTCGGTCGGCACACCGGGCACGGGCTTGCCCGGGTAGGCGGTGAGTTGGAACTCCCACTGGCCGACGTTCTCGATCAGCTTGAGCACGGGCGCCTGCGGGTAGTTCTCGTCGTAGGAGTAGTGAGGGATCCCCATGATGTGGTGCGCCCAAGCGGGCGTGCTCGGCACGACCAGGAGCAGGAGCGCTCCGAGGAGGAGGCTCAACGCGACGCGCGTCCTGCTCATGAGGCGCCTCCCTCGGGCAGCTCCGCCGGCTCGGCGCCCGCCAGCGAGACCCCCTCCGGAGTCAGCGGGGCGACCGTCGCGACCGTCGCGCTGGTCGCAACGGGCAGCGGACGGCCCGTCATGGGCTTGGAGGTCACCGCAATGCGATAGCCCAGGGCCCGCACGGGGCAAGCGTCAATGCACTCTCCGCAGTTGTCGCACTCGCTGACCGTGCGGTCGGTCATGGGCAGCTCGCCCTGCGGGCAGACCTTGTCGCAGATCGTGCAATCGATGCACACGTCGCGCTTGCGCCGCACGCGCACGAGGCGCCAGCGCCCGAGCAGCGAATACAGCGCCCCGCCGGGACACACGGTGCGGCACCAGAAGCGCGGGGCGACTGCCACCTCGAGCCCCATGAGCAGGAGCAAGAACGCCGTGCCGCCGGTCACGCCGACCAGGGCCAACCCAGGCATGCCGTCTTCCGCGCGGTCGAACAGGGCGAACACGAAGGAGTGGGCCTCGCGGCCGAGGATCGCGGGTGGATAGAAGGTGTTCAGCACGGCGTCGCCCGTGAGCAGCGCCAGGGCGAGGCCGACGGCGAGCAGGAGGTACTTCGTCCCGCGGCTGAACCTGAGATCGAGCGGCTTGATCTCGAGCAGCTTGGGCAGCAGCGAGCGCACCCAGGCCGAGAGGTCGAACAGCAGACCCATGGGGCAGATCCAGCCGCAGAACACGCGCCCGAGGAGCACGGTCAGCGCCAACGGGAGCAGCAGGCCGGAGATCAGCACCCAGGGCGCAGCCCACGACGCGCAGGCGCTCTCCGTGGCGGCCAGCGGGTCGGTCAGGGAGACCCCGCCCACCTCCGCCGACCAGGGCGACCCGTGGAAGCCCCGGGAGCGCTCGAGGATCGCCCTCCGCGGGCGACGCGTCGGGACGCCGCTCTCGCCGTCTGGGATCCCAACCCGCAGGGCAGCGTCGGTGACCTGGAGCACGAGGCCCTGGGTCGATCCTTCCCAGCGCTCGATCTGCTTGTCGAGCTGGCGTGCGGCGAGGTAGTGGTTGTAGCGCGCGATCACCGGAAAGGCGAACAACGCCACGACCACCAGCAGCTGCACGCTGCGCCGGAAGGGCCACACCGGGAACCGACGCTTCGGCGCGAGCTTCACAGCCACCTCCGCTCGGAGAACACGCGGATCGCCTTGTCGCGATCGACGATGCACACCTCTTCACAGAGACCACAGCCCACGCAGAACTCGTCGTGAACGGTGGGGGAGAGGTGCATGCCTTGGGTGATCGCCTTGCCTCGCAGCGGGCAGGCGGTGTAGCAGGCGCCGCAGATTCCGCTCCCGTTGGCGCTCACGCAGAGGTCGTTGTCGACCACCGCCGTACCCATGCGCGCTTCGCTCTTCGCGGTCAGCGCGACGATCGCGCCCGTGGGGCAGGCCTCGCCGCAGCGCATGCAGAGGTTGCAGGCGTGCTCCTCGGCCACGATCACGGGCGTGTCCGCGAGGTGGGACGAGCCGGGGAGCAACCGGATCGCCCGCGTGTCGCACACCTGCGCGCAGCGCTGGCAGCGAATGCAGCGGGTGAGGAACTCGGGCTCGGGCAGTGAGCCTGGGGGGCGCAGCAGCCCGCGCCGCTTGAGCTCGGGGGAGATCAGCGCCGGGAGGTGGAATCGCGAGCGCGCGTAGAACGCGAGCGCGCCCCCGACGCCGAGCACGCTGCCCACCAGCCACTTGAGCATTGCGCGGCGCTTCAGGTTGCCCTCGTCATGTCGGGCACGATCGTGATCGCTTGCGGGTAGCGAATGCAGGCGCGCTCGCAGAGTCCGCAGCCAATGCAGACCTCCGGGTCGACCTCCGGGCGCTCGAAGAGGCCCGCCTTGAGCGCCCGCCGTTCGAAGGGACAGGCCTGCACGCACACGCCGCAGGAGCTCCCCTGGAACGAGTAGCAGAGGTTTGGATCCACCTCTGCGCGACCCATGGAGACCTTCTCCTGGATCGCCTCGGGGGTCTTCTTGATCACCTGCAGGGCGCCCGTCGGGCACGCCGCCGTGCAGCGCAGCTCGTCGCCTTCGCTCCCCACGCACAAGCTGCAGGCTTGCCGACGCGGAAAGATCGCCGGCGTGCGCACCTGCCCCGCGCCCGGGGTCAACGAAAACGGACTCCCCGTCTCCTCGGTGAACGGGAGAATGCACTGGTTGGGGCAGGCATCTCCGCAGCGGGCGCAGCGGATGCAGCGCGCGAGGAACTCGTCCTCGGGGAGGGCGCCGGGCGGACGCATCACGTCCGCCCGGGCCCGGGTGCCTCCGTGGAAGCCGAACCCAGCCGCCAGCGACGCGCCGAGGAGCGTCCCTGCCTTCATGAACTCCTTGCGCGTGAGCACGTTCCGCTCGCTCCTGCGGCTCAGATCTTCTCGATCCGCGCGGCGAACTTCTTGAAGTCCGCCTGACCCGAGACGGGATCCCAAGCTCGGTGGCTGACGCCGTTGACCAACCAGCGGTTCTCCTTGGGGTCGGCGCTGTCGGCCACCGAGAGGTTCCAGGGGCTGAACATGTAGCCGGGGAGGACCTCGTTGCGCGCGGGGCGGATCATGGAGTCGGTGCCTACCGAGACCCGGGCCTCGTAGGACCCGCGACGCGTGACCAGGCGCACGTTCTCGCCGTCTTCGAGCCCGAAGCGCTTGGCGTCTTCCTCGTTGACCTCGACGTATTGCTCGGGCACGAGCTTGCGAGTCGTCCCGCCGCGCACGGTCTTCGCGGTGTGGAAGTGCTCGTAGACGATCCCCAGGCCGAGGAAGAAGGGGTACTTGTCTTCCTTGGTGAAGTCCGCGAGGGTCTTGTCGGCGTCGTAGTAGTCGTCGAGGTCAGGCAGCTCGGGGACCAGCGCGTTGTCGCGCGCCTCGAACAGGGTCTCCATTTGGTCGATGAAGAACGGCTCCTTCTCGGCCGCGGCCAGGATCTCAGCGGGTGAGGCGCCCTTCTTGACGAGGTCGCCGGTCTTGCGCCCGACCTCGGACATGCGACCGCAGATCTCCTTGATCTTGCTGTAGTCCTGCTCGCAGAGCTTCATCTTGGCCTTCCCGCCGGCTTGCGGGAAGTTCTCGTAGGGCCGGTTGGCCCAGTGCTCTTCTTGTCCGAAGTAACGGCGCTTGGTGCCGCCGGCCTTGGCGCTCTCGTAGCTCGGGGCGGGCCACTGAATGCCGCGGAGCTGGCGCAGCTGATCGTAGAGCCCGATCCCGTCCTTCTTCTCGACCTCGAGCATGCCGGTCAGGTCGGCGTCGGAGCCCTTGGACGCGATGACGATGTCGCGGAAGACGTCCTCTGGGTCGTAGAAGCTCTGGCCGTACTCGTTCTTGATCGTCTTCTTGTAGGGGACGATCTTCTCGGCGTCGAGGCCGAGCTTCTTGGCGAGCGAGATGCACTTGTCGATCGCGAGGTCCATGTCGGGGCGCGCCTCCTTGAGCACCTCGCCCTTCTCGTTGCGGCCCACGCTGACCCCGTCGTTGACGTAGAGCCGACGCTCGCTCTGAATGTAGACGCCGCCCGTCCACTCGCCCCAGGTGATCGCCGGGAAGATCACGTCGCCATACAGGTTGTTGGGCGCGTGCCGGTAGATCTCCTGCACGACGACGAACATCTTGCTCAAGCCAGGCCGGATCAAGGTCTTGACGTCGGGCATGTGCACGTGGGTCGTGTACATGAAGAACATGGCGTGCAGATCGTCCTTCAGCGCGCGCTCGAGCATGCCGATCGCCATCGGGTTCTGCATCCCGGCGGTCACGTCCAGCTGGCCCTCCGGGAGCCGCCAGCAGGTGTTGATGTGCCTGCGCCACTCGACGTCGTCGATCCCCTTGTTGAAGGGCAGACGCCCGGTGAGGCCGCCCATCAGGCGCTCGCTCATGGCGTTGGGCTGGCCAGTCTGGGAGTGGGTGCCGCAGCCGGGGCGGCCGAGGTTGCCGGTCAGCAGATGCAGGTTGATCACGGAGATCGTGTTGTGCTGACCGTGCAGGTGCTGGTTGAAGCCGATGCCCCAGTAGCTGACCACGCCGCCCTTGCCCCGCTTGCGGCCCTTGATCGAGGCCTCGGCCCAGAGCTTGCCGATCGTCTCGATGTCTTCGACGGTGATCCGTCCACGGTCGAGGAGGTGCAGGCGCTCGACGACTTGCTTCGGCGAGTAGCGCTCTTTGATTCCCTTGACGTACTCCTTCCAGCCGGCGCAGTGCTTGTCGAGCCACGCGTCGGGCATGATCGCCTCGGGGTACTTCGTGAGCACCACGTGCGCGATCGCGTTGAGGTAGGAGATGTCGCCGTTGATCGTGGGGAAGTGGTAGCTGTTGCGCGGGTTTATGTCCTCCAGGCCCGTCACGGTTCCGGTGCGGCGCGGGTCGCTGACCAGGGTCGGGATGTCGTTCTTCTTCTTGTGGTCGGCGACGCGCCAGAACAGCACCGGGTGGCCTTCGCGGGCGTTGTGGCCCCAGAAGGTGATCATGTCGGCCATCTCGGCGTCTTCGTAGCAGGTCGGAGGTGTGTCCGACCCCAAGGTGGCGAAGTAGCCGGTCACGGCTGAGGTCATGCACATGCGCGCGTTGGCCTCGATCGAGTTCGACTGCAGGATCCCCTTCATGAGCAGGTTCTCGATGTACTGGGCCTCCATGGTCAGCTGGCCAGATCCAGAGAGCCCGACCGAGTTGCCGCCCTTGGCCTTGACGATCGCCGCGATCTTCTCGGCGACGAGCTCTTCGGCCTCCTCGTAGGGCATCTCGTGGAACACCTCCTTGTCGAAGCGGCCCTTGGTGGCCGAGACGTGTCCGGTCAGCGGGTCGGACATGTCCTTGCGCACGAGGACCCGCTCGATCCGATCCTTGTAGATCGGCTCGTTGGCGTTGAGCCCCTTGATGCACTGCAGGCCCTTGTTCGTCGGGTGCTCCTTGTCGGGGATCATGCCCACGATCCGGTCACCCTCGACCTGGATCAGCGTCCCGCAGCCGACGCCGCAGTAGGGGCAGGCAGACTGCAACTGACGGCTGCCTTTGGCCTTGGCGTCTTCGGCGGAGACCATCTCGGCCGAGAACATGGGCAGCGCAGTGAGGCCGGCAGCGGTCGCACCGGAGGCCTTGAGGAACGTCCGGCGAGAAGGGTCAAAGGACTCGTTGTGACTCATGAATAGTTGTTCCTAGCGTTTCCAAGTACGAATGTGGGCAACGATCTTCTGGATCTCGTCCGCGGTCAGGTCGGCGACGCCGCCCACGCCCCGACCGAACGCGCGCATGGGGGTCCCGGCCCGACCGAGGGCGATCGTCGCCAGCAACATGCTGTCGCTGGCTGCGGTGAGGAATTCCGGGTTGTTGATCGAGGGCGCATACCCCTGGATCTGTTGTCCTGGCTGGGGGCCTCGGCCGTCGCTGCCGTGGCAGCCAGCGCACATGACCCGGAACAGGTGCCCGCCTTCGGCCAGATCCGCGGGGGAGGGCTCTGGGGCGGGGCGGCGCTCGAAGGGCTTGTTCTCGAAGGCGCGCACGTAGGTGACCACGGCCTCGACCTCTTCCGGCGTGAGGCTCACGTTGCCGCCGCGGTCGAAGGAGAGCATGGCGGTGCCCTCGCGACCGAGGATCACGGTGCCGATCAGGAAGCCGTCCGTGGCCACCTTGAGGAAGTCGGGGTTTCCGATCGCCGGCCCGCTCGCGCCCTCTCCGTTCCGTCCGTGGCACTTGGCGCAGGCGGCCTTCTCCTCGTAGACCTCCCGACCCAGGTCCATTTCGACGCGCGAGCGCGGCCGCTTGAGCGGCTCGAGCGTGGGCCTGGCTTGCAGCTCGCGGAGGTAGGCCACCAGGTCGTCGATCTGCGCGGGCTCGAGGCTGACCAACTCGCCGCCCGCGGAGCCCTTGAGGAAGCCCTTCATGGCGCTCCCCGACTTGCCGTAGGCGATCGTCTGGAAGAGGAACGCGTCGTCGGCGCACTCGAGGAAGACACGGTTGCCGATCTGTCCACCGACCCCGCCCCGGCCCTCGGCTCCGTGGCACTGCGTGCAGTACGAGGCGTAGAGCTGTGCGCCCGCCTTGGGGTCGCCCTGGGGGGGCCGGGGCTCAGGGACGACGGACTCGACCTCCTGCCAGGTGCGAATGTAGGTGATCAAGTCGGCGACGTCGGGGGCGCTGAGGAAGTGCCATTGCGGCATGGCGGTCCCGGGCCGTCCCCTGACGATCGAGTGGTAGAGGAACTCGTCCGACGCCAAGGAGAGGAACGACTGGCTGTTGAGGCGCGAACCGATCCCGCCCTCGCCCTGCTTTCCGTGACAGGCCACGCAGCGCGACCCGAAGATCGTCTTGCCGACCTGGGCGCTGCGCTTGGTGGCGTGTTTGCGCAGGTCCGCGACGTCCGCGAAGGTATGGCCTGGCTCCCGCCAGCTGCGCAGGTAGGCGAGCAGGTCCGAGACCTCTCCCGCGTCGAAGCGAGTGCCCGCAGGCATGGCGGTGTGCCCCCGACCGAACGCGATCGTGTCGCGGAGGAACTCGTCGGAGGCGACCGCCTGAAACGACCGTGAGCGCAGCGAGTTGCCGATCCCGCCTTGGCCGCTGGTCCCGTGGCAGGCGGCGCAGTTGCCGTGGAACAGCGCTTTGCCGCGGTCGACGTCGCCCAAGGCGACGTCGACCTTGCTGCGGTCTGGGCCCTCTGCTTGCCACGAGCGAATGTAGGCCACGAGGCTCTTGATCGCGTTTGGCGTGAGGATCTGCTCCCAGCCGACCATGGCCGTCGAGGAGCGGCCGTGCTTGATGATCGCCTCGTAGTAGGCGTCGTCCACGACCGCCAAGACCCGCTCGGAGTTGAGCGTGGGCATCCCCGGCAGCGGAGTCTTGCCGTCGGCGCCGTGGCAGCTGGCGCAGTAGGTCTTGAAGTGGACCGCGCCCGCTTCGATCGAGATCTCGTCCGACCCAGACTCCGAGGTCGGAGCAGGGGCGTCGGTCCCTGGACCCGCGGTCCGGGCTGGAGTGCCGACGACCGCCACGGCGATCGAGATCCCGAGCACGGCGACGAACGCTCCTCCCAGGATCATTCCGTCGCGACGCAGCGCAGACAGACCTGCCGCCTCGGACGGGGTTGCTGCTGTGGAGGGAGTGGCGTGGGGGTGGTCGAGACCCTCGCTCATGAATGAACTCCTTGGAGTGAACTGCCGCGCTCTCTAGCACGGACGGCTCCACTCGGAGGAGAGCATAACCCGTTGACTCAGTGGACAAAATAGTCTACTGGTCACGTTGATGTGAACGCTGGGCGTGAGCCTTGGGATTCGGCTGGGCGGTGTCGCAGGTGTGTGACTCCAGGCCCTGGCCCCCGGGGGGCGGGGGTCAGAGCCTGCCGACGAGTCGGTGCCGTGGCCAGCGGGGAGGCCTAGCCCGGGGCCTGGCAGGCCTCCCCGATCGGCCTACTCGGAGAGCTCGCAGGCCTTGGCATCCGTCGTCCCCACGGCGACGTGCCCGACCGAGCCTGCTTCTGCGGAGCGCGCCAGGATCGCGGACTCGTGCCAGCGAGCCGCGGTGTCTCGCGCGTTGCTGATCGCGAGGCGGATCTTCTCGTGCTCCGCTGCGCGCGCCGCGAGTCGTTCGTTGACGGTCGCCACGCAGAAGACGGCCAAGCTCAGCGCAAACAACGCCAGCCAGCCGGCGCGGCGAATCATGTAGACGAGCCCCGGTTCCCAGCCGGTGGTCGTCGCCGTTTGCAGAGCGCGTGCGCCCTGCGGCCAAAGTTCGTGACGCGGGGCCTCGGTGAGGGGCGCGTCGGGCTTGGGCCCAAACAGGTCTTGTTCCATTGGATTCGTCCTTCCGTGGAGGGCTCGCCTCTCGGCCGTCCACGAAGAGCGAGAGTGCACGCGGCGCTCCCGAGGGCGCGGCTTGACTCTGCGAGACTTACGGCAGATTGGAGCTCGCGTGCGACGATGCTTTTTGCCACATGGGGGGTCTCGGGTCACACCGTCCGCGAGGACGCCCCGGACGGGCCAGCCGAACCATGAACGGACCGCACCACCGGCGGTGCGCGCGCGGCTTCGCGCCGTTGCCGGGCAGGTTGGTTCAGCGCTTCTGGGAGGGATCTCGGGCGACGGGCAGGCGACCCGACGCGGGCGGGTCTCCGGCCGCGGGCAGGCGGCCCGACGGCTTCATGACCGGCAGACGCCGTGAGTCGCCCATGAACTGCTCGAGCTTGCGGTAGAGCGTCTTGCGGTTGATCCCGAGGATGCGCGCCGCGTGGGCCTTGTTCCAGCCCACGGTCTCGAGCACGCGAAGAATGTAGTGGCGCTCGACCTGGTCGAGCGCCACGAGCTCCGCGGGGTCGTCGGGCGCGTTGATCAGGCCTTCGCTGGAGCGGAAGCGCTGGATCTTGCGCGGGAGGTCTTCCACGACCAGCTTCTCGTGCCGCGTCATGACGACCGCCCGCTCGATGCAGTTGCGCAGCTCTCGTACGTTGCCGGGCCAGTCGTAGTCCAGGAGCTTCTCCTCGACCGCTCGACTGATCCCGCTGACCTGCTTCCCGTTGCGCGTTGCGAAGACGTCGACGAAGCGCTGAGCAAGGAGCAAGACGTCGGTGCCTCGCTCCCGCAGCGGGGGCACCGGGACCTGCAGCACGTTGATCCGGTAGAGCAGGTCCTCGCGAAAGCTCCCGTCGCGCACGGCCTCCTCCAGGTCGCAGTGGGTCGCGGCCAGGATCCGGACGTCGATCGGGACCTCCTTGTCGCTTCCCAGCGGACGGACCGTCTTCTCCTCCAGGACACGCAGCAACTTGGCTTGGAGGGCGAGCGGCATGTCGCCGATCTCGTCGAGCAGGAGGCTGCCACCGCTCGCGCGCTGGAGCAGCCCCTGGCGGGCGGTGTCGGCGCCGGTGAACGCGCCGCGGGTGTGTCCGAAGAGCTCGCTCTCGAGCAGCGACTCGGCGATCGCGGCGCAGTTCACCGCGACGAAGGGTTGGTCCGCGCGCGGTCCGCGGCGGTGAATCGCCCGGGCGACGAGCTCCTTGCCACAGCCGGTGGCGCCGCGGATCAGCACGGCGGCGTCTGCGTGGGCGATCCGCTCCAGCAACCCGCGCAGCTTCCGCATGGGCGCCGACTCACCCACGAGCTCCTCGAAGCCCTCGACCTGCGTCAGCTCCTGACGCAAGAGGTTGACCTCTTCGCGCAGCCCGCGCATGCGCATGGCGCGGTGGAGCGCGATCAGCAGCGCCTCGACCTCGAAGGGCTTGGAGAGGAAGTCGTAGGCGCCAGCGCGGATCGAGGCCACGGCCGCGTCGAGGCTGCCGAAGGCCGTCATGACGATCACCGGCAACCCGGGCTGCTCGCGCAGGATCTGCTGACAGACGCGGGTCCCGTCTTCGAGGCCGAGCTTGAGGTCGATCAAGACGACGTCGACGTGCTCGAGCTCGAGGAGCGCCTTGCGCGGATCGGTGAACGCGGAGACCTCGAACCCCTCGGGCTCGAGGGCGACTTCCAGGAACTCCCCCAGGCTGGGGTCGTCGTCGATCACCAGCAGCGAGGAGGTCACTCCTGTCCGCCGGGCAAGAACACCGTGAAGCAGGCTCCTCCGCCTTTGGGGTTGCTCGCCACGATCCAGCCGGCGTGCTCGGTCACGATCGCCTGCGCAACGGGGAGCCCCAGCCCCGTGCCCTCGCCCACGGGCTTGGTCGTGAAGAAGGGCTCGAACAGGCGCTCCAGACTCTCGGGCGGGATCCCGGGGCCGCTGTCGCGAATCGCGACGCGCAGGACACGCCCGGGCGGGTGCCCGGTCGTCTCCGCCGCGGTCGCCTCGCGCACCTCGACCCACACCTCACCGCCCGCTGGAGTCGCCTGCGCCGCGTTGACGAGCAGGTTGGTCAGCACCTGCTGCATGGCCAAGGGGTCCACGTGAACCGGAAACGGACCGGCCATGGGCAGTCGTTTGACGCGGACGCGGCGCTCCGTGAACACGGAGTCCACCAACCTCAGGGAGCGCTCGGTGAGCTCGAGCAGGTCCGCGGGGACCCTCTCGCTCGGCTTGCGAGCCAGGCCGAGCAGGCCACGAACGGTGCTGGCCATGTGCTGGGAGAGCTCGTGAATGATCCGCGCGTTGTCGTCGATCGACGCCGGCAGCCGCCCGGAGTCGCTGGCCCCGGCGCCGATCCGCGCAGGGGTCGCGCGCTCCACCGCGGTCCGAATCAGCTTGGCCCGACCCATGATCACGTTGAGGGGGGTCCCGAGTTGGTGCGCAACGCCGCTGGCCAGTTGGCCAACCGTGGCCAGCCGTTCGGCGTGCTGCAGCTGCGCGCTGAGCGCTCGGCGCTCGTGCACCGCGCGTGACCAGCGGTCCTGGGACGCGAGGAGCACGACGCATTTCGCCGGGTTGCAGACCCGGGCGTCCTCCGCCGCGTCTCGCCGACGAGCGACGGCCTGCTCGAGCACGTCGGCCAACACCTCCAAGGAGTACGGCTTGACCAAGAACTCGACCGCGCGCGAGCGCAGCGCGACCCGCGCGGCGAACTCCAGCGCTCTGGGGTCGCTGCTGCCGCAGGTTACGACCAGGGGGACGTCCGCGGGCCGATCGTCGAGGGCGCTCCACTCCTCCGGCGAGTCTGCCGGGACGTCCAGCACCCAGGCCTCGAATCCACCCGTGGGGAGGAGGTCGGACTGCCCCGCTGCCTGGAACCCCGCCAAGCGGAGGCCCTCGAGCGCGAAGGCGCTCCAACTCGGGTCGTCGTCGACCACGAGCACTCGGCCCTTGTCCATGACGCGCTCCTTCTCGTCGCGGAGGAGCCCCTTCACAGGTTTTCGCTGCGAACCCCCGATCCCTGCCAGCAAAGTGGGGACCGCGCACAAAGCGTTCTCGTGGGACGCGCGCATTGGCCGCGGATGTCCCCAAACGCCCCATGCCGGGCGGCCAGCAAGACGCAACCACTGGCCCAAGAACGCTTTGCGGGTCCCAATGAAAAGCGAGTCAAGCGTCACGCAGACGTGACGCCTCTGGGTCTGCGCGCGCAGCACCGGAGCCACGGGTCGGTGGACGGCCGCTGCGCGACCTGGTCGACCGACCGCGCAGGCCCCGCGGCCCGGGGTTCACGCTCGAGGCCGCGAGCGCTCCGCCAGGCGCGCGCCCAGGGCCTCGAGCTTCTCGACGTGCTCGACGGTGGGGTAGAAGCGCCGGTCCTCCTCGTCGAGGGCCTCGCGGATCGTGGCGTCGAGGCCCTGGAGCGTGTGGTCGGGGGCGAGCTCCCAGATCGAGGGGCCGCTGGGGTCGAGGTCGAAGCGCAGGCCCTCCACCAGCTCGCGCGCCAGCTTGAGGTCGGTGCGGGTGACCAAGCCGATCCAGTAGCTCGAGAGCCGGGGCGAGAGCACGGGCACGCTGATCATGCGGGGCGACTTCCCCATGTGGCGCGCGACGCGGACCATGAGGTCGCGGTGCGTGATCCGCTCGGGGCCCGGGACGTCGTACCAGTCGCTGGACTCGCCGGGGCGGGCCAGCGCGATCAACAGCGCCGCGACGACGTCGTCGATCGAGACGGGCCAGGAGTGGTTGCGCAGCCAGCGGGGGAGGAGCATGGCGGGCAGGCGCCGCGCGAGGTCGCGGACCATTTGCCAGCTCGAGCTCCCGACGCCCACGATCATGGCCGCGCGCAGCTCGATCGTGGAGACGGCCCCTTCGCGCAGCGCGGCCCCGGTGTCGAGGCGGCTCTGGAGGTGCTTGCTCGGGCGGCCCTGGGGCGCGACGCCGCCCAGGTAGACGACCCGGCGTAGCCCGGCGGCCGCGGCCGCCTCGCGGAAGGCGAGGGCCGACGCGCGCTCGCGCTCGGGGTAGTCCTGCGCGTCGTCGCCCATGCCGTGCACGAGGAACAGCGCCGCCCCGCACCCGTCGAGGGCCGGGCCGATCGTCGCCGGGTCCTCCGCGTCGAACGCGACCCACTCCTTCTTGGGGAAGTCCAGCTGCGCCCGCTCGGGCCGGCGCGACGCGCAGCGCACGCGGTAGCCGGCCGCGTGCAGCGCGGGGTAGACGTAGCGCCCCACGAAGCCGGTCGCGCCGGTCAACAGGATCGTCTCTGGGTCGGTCATGGCTTCGGCCCCTCGCGCTGGATTGCACCACGGCCGGGCCGCGGGCGCTGGAGCGCGCTCGCTCCTCGCTTCGCTTTCGCTGGCCTCGCAGGAGGCGACGACGCGGCCAGACCCACGCCGCGCTCCCCCGCGCGGGGGGTCAGCGCGCGCGCGACTTCGCGTACTTCAGCAGGTAGCCGCCGCCGTTGAGAACGTAGACCGCGTCCGCGGTCACCGCAGGCTTGCCGTAGAGCCCCGTCCGCGAGGGGATCGCGCCGAGGAGCTCGCCGCGCTGGGGGTCGATCACGCGCAGGTCGTCGCCCAGGTTGTGGACCACGTAGAGCCCGTCGCTCGCGAGGACCGGCGGGATCTCCCACTGGAAGTCGTTGTGGAGCGCCCACGCGAGCGCGGGGGCCGGGCTCGTGTCGACGCGCAGCACCTGGCCGTCGCGGCCCTCCTTGCAGACGAAGAGCGCGCCCGCCGCCCACTGCAGCGCGTGGTAGCGCTCCTGGGCGGGATACTCCGGGTTCGCTCCCGAGACCAGGTGCCGGCGCAGCTCGCCCGTCTCGAGCTCGAGGCCCAAGACCCTCCACGCGCCTTCTTCGTAGCTCGAGAGGTAGAGCAGCTCGTCGTCGAGC
>JAGQRJ010000711.1 GCA_020425635.1 Planctomycetota bacterium
CCAGCGACCACGCCTCGTTCTACGCGGCCAAGATCCCGGTGCTGTTCTTCTTCACCGGCCTGCACGACGACTACCACCGGCCCAGCGACGACGCCGGCAAGCTCAACGCCAAGGGGGCGGAGCGCGTTGCACGGGTCGCCTATCGCTGCGCGGTCGACCTCGGCAACGCCGACGCTCGACCCGCGTTCACCGAGGTCAAGCAGAGCCGCCGGCGCGCGATCCTCGGGATTCGCCTCGATCAGCGCGCCGAGGGCGTGCGGATCCAGAGCGTCAGCGAGGGCAGCCCCGCCGACCAGGCTGGGCTCCGCGCCGGGGACACGATCCTCGAGCTGCAGGAGGCCCGCATGGACACGACCCAGGACCTCATGCGGCGCATGGCCGAGTTCGCCCCGGGCGAGGCCGTCACGGTCCTCGTGCAGCGCGGCGACGAGCGCTTGAAGCTCAGCGTGACCCTGGGCGGCGCGGGTCGCTGAGCGCGGGCGCCAGGCAGCCACACCCAAGAGCGCGCGCGGGGTCTCAGGGCTCCGCGCGCGCCTCGTTGGGGGCGGCTCGCGCTCAGCCGCTCAGGTGGCGGGCCAGCTCGGTGCGGTTCTTGACCCCGAGCTTCTGATAGATCCCGCCCAGATACATGTTGACCGTGGGCGAGGCGAGCCCGAGCTGCTCGCCGATCCCGCGGTTCCCCCAGCCTTCCATGACCAGCCGCGCGACCTGCAGTTCGCGCGCGCTCAAGCCCTGGGCTCGCGCGCGGAACATGGCCTCGGAGCCGGGGACCAGGAGCTCGAGCGCGACCAGGCACAGTCCGTCTTCTGCCGGCGACTCCGTGCGCAGGCGCAGGTAGCCGCGCTTCGCCACCTCGAGCACCCGCTCGGCTCGGAGGCCCTCCGCCGCCTCGCGGTAGAGCGCCGCGAGCTGCGCGCGGAGGTCGCTCAGGCCGTCGAGCAGCGCGTCGGCGACGTCGTCCGAGCGCACGACCCTCCCCGCGGCGTCGATCGAGATCGCGCTGCCCACCGGGGGGAGCTCTGCGACAGAGGCTCGGCGAACGTTCCACGCGGAGAGCCACGGCGCGACCCAGCGCAGCAGACGGCGCTGACGCGGGGTCAGGGCGCGCTGGTCGGGCGGGACGCAGAGGAGCACCACGCGCCCCGCCGGGCTTGGCCCCTCGACCAGGTAGCACGACCCCTCAGGTGCGTCCTCCAGCGCGCGCGGGTCGAGCGCTTCGCCTGGCTCAGCGCCCTCGTCGGCCTCTCGCGCCCACTCCGCGTCCACGAGGCTCGCTCCGGGGAACACCGGCCCGAGCACCTGCGCTGCGCGCTCGAGCGGCGGGCCCTGGCCTCCCACCGGGCCCCGAGCCAGCACCTGGAGCGCGTGGACCTCGGCTGGCGACAGGTTCACGCCCTGGAGCCCTCGCCGCCGCCCAGCATGCGCCGAGTCAACTCGACCCGGCCGCTGACCCCGACCTTGGCGAACACCTGGGTCAGGTGGTTCGCGGCAGTCACCGGGCTGATCCCCAGCTCCTCGCCGATCTGCAGGTTGGTCCAGCCACGGACCGCGAGCTCGGCGACCTCGCGCTCCCGGGGCGAGAGCCGATAGCGCGCGACCCGGGCCGCGAACTCGGCCGCGGGAGACGGCGTCCGCAGCTCGAGGACCGCCATGACGCTCGCTCGGGGGCCGGCCTCCAACGGTCGCACCCGCACGAGCAGGGTCAGCTCGCCGACCCGCAGCGAGTGCTGCACGGGGACCCCGGCCGCGCTCACGGCCTGCACGTCCGCCAACAGGTGCTCCATGGGGAACTCGGCCCCGAGCCGCTGCACCAGCCCGCGCGCGCCCGCGTCGGCTTGCTCGACGACCCCTGTGCCGTCGAGCACGAGGATTCCCACGCGCGCCTCGCCGTCCGCGACGCCCCCGGCGCGCGCCAGCTTCTCGCGCAGCAACGCGCCAAAAGCAGCGCGCCCGAGGTCGAAGCTCGCGAGCCCGAGCAGGTTCAGCTCGTGGCGCGAGAAGTCGGTGAGCCCGCGGTCACGGTGGATCGCCACCTGCAGCAAGCCTCCGCCGGGCAGCGGCTGCACGAAGCCGAGCATGTGCTGGATCTGGTAGCGCGGCAGGAACTCCCCGGTGTAGGCGTCCTTGCCCCACGCCTCGCGGGTCAAGGCGTCGCTGAGGCGCAGCGGAGTACCGGGCCTGTTGGCCAGGCACCTAGGCAGTGGATCGGCGTGGACGTAGTTCGCCGCGTAGTCGAAGGCGCCGTCGAGGTCGTGGTTTTCGAGGAAGGCGTGAACCTCCCCCGTCGGCTGGCGCGGGCCGAGCACGATCATGGACAGGCTGCTGCCGGGGACGAGGGCGAGCAGCGTCTCCGAGACTCCGCCCATGCGCTCCGCGTACGTCGCCCCGAGGGTGGCGTCGTTGGCTACCTGCAGCAGGAGGTCCAGGTGCTCGAGGGAGAGGTTCATCGTCAAGGGATCGTAGCCACGCCGGATCTCTTGGGCAAACAAGGAGATAGACCGAAGACCATCAACCTTGATGATTCATCCGCCGGGGCAATCCGGGAACCCTGCCGCCGCTCGAGAGGAGCTGGCATGGACTCGGACTACACCGTACGCCTGGTACAGCCGCAGGAGGCACCCCGCGTGGTCGCGCTGCTGGAGCGCTGCTACCGCGGAACTTACACCAACCCCGCCGCCCTGGACCCGGAGCAGGTCGCGCGCCAGATCTCCAGCGGAGGAACCCTGATCGCGCTCGCTGAGACCCGGGCGGGTGCGGCAGTGGGAACTGGCTCGCTAGAGGCCGTCCACGACGTGGCAGCAACCTACGGCCGCTGTGTCGTCGATCACGAGCACCGCGGCCACGGGCTGCTCGGCCGGATCGGACGCCTGCTGGTGCTCGACGCCGCGCCTCGCCACGGACTGCGCTACGTGCACAGCAGCGTGGTGACCAACCACGCCTACGCCCAACAGCACTGCGTCGACCTCGGCGCCGCCGCCTCGGGGCTGCTGCTCGGTCACTACCCCGCGGGCATGCACATGCACGGGATCGGGCGCGCGGAGCACCCGGTCTCCGCCGCCCAGGTCGTGGTCAGCCACGACCGCGACCCGGAGGCCCGGCAGCTCGGCCTGCGCGGCGAGGACCTGAGCCGCGCGCGGCGGGTGCTCGACGCCTGCAGGATCCCCAGCCGGGTCTCTCGTGGCGGGGCACGCGGCTGGAGCTGGGACGCCGTGCACCGCCCGGGCCTCGGGCTCGTGCACCTGGTGCCTCGGCGGAGCGGCGCCCCCGGGTCGCCCGAGCTCACGGCCGGCGCGACCGCGCGGTTGCTGTGGGCCGACGTGCCCGCCACCGACCCTGGAGCGCAGGCGGTGCTCGATCGGCTGCGCGAGCGCGGGTTCTGCTTCGGGGCCTACCTGCTCGGGCTGGGGCCCGAGGGCGAGGACGTGGTGCGCATGCAGCGCTACCAGGGCCCAGAGCTCTTGAGCGAAGGCGCGGTGTGCAGCGCGCCGGCCTACCACGGGACCGTCCGGGACGTGTTCGCCGACTACCGTCGCAGTCTGGCGGTCCACGCGTGAGCCTCTCCGGACAGGTCCGCCGCCTGCGGCTCGAGCTCGACCAGACCCTGCGCACACGGGCCTTCGTCAGCCGCGCGGTGCGTGGGCTCCTGAGCGCTGACGAGACCGTCGACCTGATCGCCCAGCTCGCGTTCTTGCTCTGGTCGGTGGGCGGGGAGCGCAGCGCGAGCCTGGTCGAACTCGCGGGGCGCGACGCCTTGCGGGTAGGGGGGGGCGCGGTCGGGAACCCGCCGCCGCCGTGCTCGGCGGTCGCCTTCCTCAGCGGCCTCGGCGAGAGCCCCCTCGGGGCGGCCCTCGGCTCCCCCCGCGCCTTCGACCTGGTGCTGTGTGTGGCCGGCACCTCCTGGGTCGGCGACGCCGCCGACGTCGTGCCTCCTGGGGCGGAGGCCGGTTCCGAGTTCCTCTACGAACTCAGCGAGCGTGGGGCGGGCGCCCTGGGCAACCTGGGCGGCCCCCTCCAGCCGCAGGCCGAGGCACTCTACGCCTTCGCCGAACTCACCCGGGGCATGGTGCTCGGGCTCTCGAGCTACCTCGACAGCACCTGGCCCGCGCCGATTCATACACCACGACTGAGCCCGCCCGTAGAGGCGGGGCAACGAGAGGCGATCCTGTGACTAACCTGGCAGAGACGATCCTGAAGAAGGCCGAGGCGGCGGACCAGCGCCTGCGGCAAGACCCGTTCTACGCGCGCCTGCTCACGGGCGACGTCGAGCGCGACGAATACGCGCTGTGGCTGGTGCAGCTGCACCGCTACGTGCGGCACACCGTGCGGGGTGAGCGCGCGCTGGCCGCGGCCATGGGCGCGCGCGCCGGGCTCAGCCCGGCCGCGGCCCAGATCCGCGACCACGCGCTGCACGAGGCCATGGAAGAAGAGGGCCACGACGAGCTCCTCGTGAACGACCTGGCCTACCTCTGGGACGTGTCGCCCGCCGAGGCGCGCGGGCGGATCGAGTACGAGCCCAAGGCGCCCTCGGCCCAGCTCTGGGGCGGGTTCCTCGACCTCACGATCACCCGCTACCCCGAAGGGG
>JAGQRJ010000712.1 GCA_020425635.1 Planctomycetota bacterium
GAAAGCACCCGCCATGAGCGTCCCGACCCTGCCCGATCTCTTGAGCCCCGCGCACCTCGCCGACCCCTTCCCGCTCTACGCCGAGCTCCGCCGCGAGCGGCCGGTGTTCTTCTACGAGCCGCTGAACAGCTGGGTCCTGTTTCGCCACGCCGACGTCGTCGCGGCCTTCGGTGACAAGCGGCTCTCTGCGGCCCGCTCGCGGGGCCTGGCCGAGGCGCAGCTCCCCGGAGGGAGCGAGCGCCTGGGACAGTTCGTGCGGATCCTCCAGCAGACCTGCGTCATGTCCGACGCCCCCCACCACCCGCGTATGCGTCGCGTGGCGCTCGAGGGCTTCGTGCCAGGGATCCTGCGCCGGTTCCGCCCCCTGGTGCAGGAGGAACTCGACCGTCTCCTCGACGGGTTCGCCGACCGCCCGCGGGTTGACCTCATGCGCGAGTTCGCCCGGCGCTTTCCCTCGAACGTGATCGCCCGGCTCATGGGTGTTCCGGGTGACATGCGCGAGGCGTTCTGCGCCTGGACCGCCGCGGGGACCCGCCTCTTCAGCCCCGATCCGCTCTCCGAGGCCGAGGCCTTCGCGGGGCAGCAGGCGGTGGTCGACATGCTCGCCTACATGGGCGAGCTTGCCGCCGAGCGCCGCGTGGCGCCGCGGCCCGACCTCGTGAGCCGCCTGGTCATGACCGGCGACGGCGCAGGGCTCAGCGACGAGGAGGTCGCGATCCTCTGCCTCGAGGTCGTCGGCGCGGCGCACAACACGACCCTCGACTTCGTGGGCAACGCGCTCCACACCTTGCTCACGAACCCCGAGGGCTGGCGTGCAGCGGCGACGGATCCGTCGCTGCTGCCGGGCGCCGTGGAGGAGCTGTTCCGCTACGCCGGGCCCATTCTGTTCGGCAACCGTGTGGCCAGCGAGGACCTCGAACTCGGCGGGGCGCAGATCCGCGCGGGGCAGCTCGTAAGCATGTTCCAGGCGTCGGCCAATCGTGACCCCGACGTCTTCGAGGAGCCGGAGGTGTTTGACGTCCGCCGACGCAACGCGAGGCAGCACGTGTCGTTCGGCTTCGGAGCCCACTACTGCCTCGGCGCGCCCCTCGCCCGGCTCGAGGCGGAGCTCGTGGTTCAGACCTTTCATGCGCGTCTTCCGGGCATGCGGCTCGAAGAGCGGGAGCTGCTCTACACGCCCAACGTACAGTCACGGGGGCTGCAAGAGCTTTGGGTGCGCCTGCACTAGGTCGATGGTTCATACTTGGAGCCGGACGTGCGCCGTAGGCACGGCGCACAGGCCGCGCGAGGGTCACGCGGACCCAAGGCTCACTCGGATCGCTCCGCGAGTGGCAGGCGTGGGGGCGGGGTTGGAGCGTGTGCTGCTGCCTAGGCCTGGGCGCGCAGCCAGCCAACGACGGTCTGGGCCATGAAGCGCTCGTGGTCGCCGGAGAACAGGTGATCGGCGCCGGGGACTTCGACCAGCTCGGCGCGGGGGGCGGCGGCGGCGGCTTCCCGGGACTCGCTGCAAGGCACGACGGTGTCTTCGGTGCCGTGCACCAGGAGCCAGGGGATCGTGACCTCGGCGGCGCGAGGGAGCACGGTGTCGACGCGGCGCATGTCGTCCATGAACTCGGCGGAGAGCGGGCACTCGGGCTTGTCCCACATGAGGTCGCGGCCGGGGGTCAGCGCGCCGAACTTGCGCTCGGCGAAGGCGGCGGTGTGGACCATGCCCGCGAGCGAGACCAGGAGCCCGATCCGCGGGTCGCTCGCGGCGCGCAGGACCCCGACCGCCCCGCCCATGCTGTGGCCGACGACGCACAGCGGGCGGCCCGCGACGGCGTCGAGCACGGCGCCCAGGTCGGCGACCTCCTTGGTCACGGTCGAGGCGCGGAAGTCGCCCTCGCTCGCCCCGTTGCCCGAGAACGAGAAGCGCAGGCTCGGGAGGCCCGCGTCGGCGAGCTCGGCGGCCAGGGTTCGGGCCCAGGCGCGGTCCTTGTTGGCGGTCACGCCGTGGCAGATCACCACGAGCAGGCCCGCGACGTCGGGGCCTGCGCCGCCGGCGCAGGCGTAGTCGAGGCGCTCGCCCTGCGCGTTGCGCAGCTCGCCGAAGGGGGTGGAGTCGTTCATGGGTCTCCCTCGTGCGGGGCGCCTGCGACCTGAAGCCCCGGCGGCCCCAGGACGTCAGGCGAACTGAATCACCGAGCGGATCCCGTCCTGGGCTTCCATGAGCTCGAACCCATGGTTGACCTGGTCGAGGGTCAGGCGGTGCGAAATGAAGCCGTCGAGGTCGAGCTCGCCGCGGACGTACATGTCGACGAGCTGGGGCACGTGGGTTCGCCCGCGGGCGCCGCCGAAGCTCCCGCCCTGCACGCGCCGCCCGGTGATCAGGAAGCGCGGTGTGATCTCGAGCTTCTCCCCGCGGCCGGCGACCCCGAGCACGGTGCACAGCCCCCAGCCCATGCGCGCGGCCTCGACCGCCTGACCCATGACCTTGACCAGCCCCGTGGCCTCGAAGGTGTAGTCCGCGCCGAAGCCGTCGGTGAGGTCGTTGATCCGCTCGACCGGGTCGCCCTCGCTGGCGAGGATCGTGTGGGTCGCGCCGAAGCGCTTGGCCAGCTCGAGGCGCTCGGGCGAGAGGTCCACGGCGACGATCTTCTCCGCCCCGCGGAGCTTGGCCCCGACCAGGGCGCCGAGGCCGACCATGCCCGCGCCGAAGACCGCGACGCTGGAGCCCTGCTCCACCTCGGCCTTCCACAGCGCGGCGGCGATCCCGGTCGTGGCCCCGCAGGCGAGCAGGCAGATCGCGTCGAAGGAGGCGCTGCGGTCGACCTTCGCCAGGGCGACCTCGGGCATGACCGTGTATTCGGCGAAGGTCGAGGTGCCCATGAAGTGCCGGATCGGCTCGCCGTTGCGCGAGAGCCGGGGGGTGCCGTCGGGGAGGTAGCCCTGCCCCTGTTGGGCCCGGATCGCGAGGCAAATGTTGGTCTTGCCGCTCTTGCAGTGCAGGCACTCGCCGCACTCGGGGGAGAACAGGGTCACCACGTGGTCGCCGGGCGCGACCGAGGTCACGCCGGGCCCGACCTCCTCGACGATCCCCGCGCCCTCGTGGCCGAGCACGCAGGGCGCGTAGCCGCTGGGGTCCACGCCAGACGCCGTGTAGAGGTCGGTGTGGCAGACCCCGCAGGCCTTGAGCTTGACCAGCACCTCGCCCTGCTTCGGCGGGGCCAGGTCGAGCTCTTGCACGACCAGGGGCTGGCCGAACTCCTCGAGCACCGCGGCGCGCATTTTCATGAGGTCCTCCCCTGAGGGGCAGGATCATGGGGCATGCGCGTCGTGCAGGCAAGCGCGGTGGCCGCGCAGGGGACGGTGCGCTACTTGCCGCCGAGGGTCGCCTCGAGGCTCACCCGCTGGCCGCCGCGCTGCACCACGACCGTGATCGTCTGACCGGCCTTGCACAGGCGCAGGGCGTTGACGTAGTCGTAAATGTTCTTCACGGTCTTGCCGGCGAACTCGACCACGACGTCGCCGGCCTGAATGCCGCAGGCTTCAGCGGGAGTGCCGGCCTTGGCGCCGCTGAGCAGCACGCCCTCGACGTCTTCGGCGGCGTACTCGGGGATCGAGCCGAAGTAGGCGCTCTTCTGGCCGGTGCTGACCATGCGCCGGGGCTGGTCGCTCGACTCCACACGGCTGAAGGCCGGGCGCTCGGGCAGGGCGTCGATCCCGCGCGCGAGCACGTAGGCGACCCGCGCGGCGCGCTCGGCGCCCACCAGGTCGACGGTCTCGAAGTCGTCGGTCGGCTTGTGGTAGCGCTCGTGGTTGCCGGTGAACAGGAACAGCACGGGGACGTCCTTGCGGTAGAAGCTCGCGTGGTCGCTCGGGCCTTGTCCGTCGAGCTGCGGCTGCAAGCGCACCTGCGCCACGTCGGCCGCGGCCTGGAGCAGCGCTGGCCAGGCGGGGGAGGTGCCCGCGCCGCCGACCACCAGGGGCTTGTCGCGCAGGTCGCCGATCATGTCCATGTTGATCATGGCGCGCACGCGGTGGAGCTCCGCGCCGAGCTGCTCGACGAGGTGCTGCGAGCCGAGCAGGCCCTTCTCTTCGGCGCCGAAGGCGACGAACCACACCTCGTGCTCGGGCGGGGCGGCGGCGAAGGCCTCGGCGAGCGCAAACAACGCGGCGGTGCCCGAGGCGTTGTCGTCGGCGCCGTTGTGGATCGCGCGGGCCTCGCTGGCCAGCGACCCCGTGCCGCCGAAGCCCAGGTGATCGTAGTGCGCACCGATCACGACGACCTCGTCGCTCGTGCCGCGGCCGGGGAGGCGCCCGATCACGTTTTGGGTCTTGCCCTTGCGCCGCTCGAGTCGGGTCGAGACGTGCGCGCGCTTGCCCAGCGCGCGCGTGGCGGGGCCGCGCTCGAGCTTCGCGGCCTCGGCGGCGGGGTCGAGCCCCAGGGCGCTCGCAGCGGCGGTCCGCGCGAGCTGGAGCACGGGGACCCCCGGGTCCCCGCCGTCGAGGGAGATCCAGTGCGCCTCGTCGCGCTGCACGAGCACCACGGCGGCGGCGCCGGCGTCGCGGCAGGTGCCGACCTTCAGCCGCAGGTCCTCGTGGACGCTGGGGTGTTCGCCGCCGAAGGCGCCGCCCTTGCCCTGGCGCGGTCCGCCGGTGAGCACCACCGCGACCTTGCCCTGCAGGTCGGCGCCCGCGAGGTCGTCGTAGTCGTGCTCGGAGGCCGAGATCCCGTAGCCGCAGAACACCAGCTCCCCGCGCACCGTGGCGGAGCCCGAGTAGAGCAGCGGGCGCCAGTCGGGTCCCAGAGCCAGGGGGGTGTCGCCCACCGCGAGCACGTTGCCCTCCTTGGCCACACTGGCGCCGAGGGAGACCTCGAAGGGTTGCCAGTAGGTGCCGTTCGCCGCGCCGGGCTCGAGCCCCGCCTCGGCGAAGCGACGGGCGACGTAGGCCGCCGCGCTTCGTCCACCGCGAGAGACGGCTTCGCGGCCTTCGCGGGCGTCGTCGGCGAGCCAGGCGACGTCTGCGCTCAGGGACTCGGCGCGGATCCGTTCGATCCCCGGGGCCGCGATCCGCGGGCCGATCACGCCCTTGAGGCTCGGCGGGTTGGCGGCGTGGGGGTTGGTCGTGTGGGGGTTGGCGGCGTGGGGGTTGGCCGCGTGGGGGTTGGCGGGCGCGCTCGGGTCGCCGAGGTCGTCGGTGGGGACCACGAAGAGCTCGTCGGGCGGCATGCGGAAGCGGGCCTTGTAGATCTGCGACTTGCCGCCAGCCCGGGTGGAGGTCCACATGATCCACTCGCCGTCGGGGCTGAACACCGGTAGCCCGTCGAAGCCGAGGGCGGTGGTCAGGCGATACTCACGCCGTGAGCCGTCGGTCTTGACCAGGACCACGTCGTAGTTGGTGTGGCCTTCGAGGCTCGACGAGAGCGCGACCACGTCCCCCGAGGGGTGGGAGAACGGGGCCCAGTTGACCCGCGGAGTGTTCGTCAACTGGCGGGTCTCGCTCCCGTCGACGCGGGTCAGGTAGACCTGCATTTGCTGGTCGTCGCCGCGGGAGGCGCGGTAGAGCACCCACTCGTCTCCGGGCATGAAGAACGGCCCGCCGTCGGTGCCGTCCTTGCGCACCAACACGCGCTTGTCGCTGCCGTCGGAGTTCATCAGCCAAATGTCGGAGTCGCCCTTCAGGCGCGAGGTGTAGCAGATCAGCTTGCCGTCCGAGCTGAAGGAGCACTCGGCGTCGTAGCCGTCTGCGGTGGTCAGGCGCTCGAGGATCTCGCCGCTGCGCAGGTCCGCGAGGAACACGTCCATGGAGCCCTCGTAGTCCCAGGCGTAGCTCCGTCCCTGGGGCTTGGTCTTGGGGGCCTCGTGGGTGCGAGGGTCGAGGTGGGAGGAGGCGTAGACGAAGCGGTTGGCGTCGCGCGGGTCGAAGAAGGCGCAGGTGGTCTTGCCCTTGCCGGTGCTGACCATGCGTTGCCCCGACCCGTCGGCGTTCATGACGTAGATCTGGAAGTAGGGCTGAGCGCCTTGAATGCCCTGGTAGAGGATCCGCGTGCCGTCCGGGCTGAAGTAGGCCTCACCAGCCTTTACGTAGTCCTGGTCGGAGGTGAGCGCGGTGATCCCTTCGAGGTAGGGTTCGTCTTGGGCCCAGCCCAGGGCGCAAGCGCTGAGCACGAGCGCGCAGATTCGGGTGCGAAGCATGGAGGTCCTCCCGGCTGCACACCATACTGGCCCCCGCGGTCCCGGGACAGTTCGCGGTCACTCCAGCTGGGTGGGAGGGGACCCCCCCCGGGGGAGGGCCACAGGCCGTCGATCGGAGGTAGAATCGGCGTCCAGGATGGAACACCCCCCCCGCTGGATCGTGCCGACTCCCCGAGGCGTGCTGAAGCTGGCACAGCCGTGGGTCATGGGTGTGCTAAACGTCACCCCAGATTCGTTTTCCGACGGAGGCCAGTTCGACTCGGCCCAGCGCTCCTTGGCTCGGGCCGAGGCGATTCGCGACGAGGGGGCGCATGTCCTCGACGTGGGCGGAGAGTCGACCCGCCCGGGGGCGCGGCCGATCTCGGCAGACGAAGAGCTCGCGCGCGTGCTCCCTGTGCTCCGCGAGCTCCGCGCGCGAGGCTACGGGTTGCCGATCTCGATCGACACGCGGCGCGCGGTGGTCGCGCGCGCGGCCGTCGAGGCTGGGGCTTGGCTGGTCAACGACGTGTCCGGGCTCTCGGACCCCGACATGCTGCGCACGGTCCATGAGCTCGGGGTCCCGGTGGTCGTGGGCCACATGCAGGGCACGCCCCAGACCATGCAAGACGCCCCGCACTACCTCGACGTCGTCGACGAGGTCTTCGGCTTCTTGCTCGCGCGCCGTGAGGAGGCACTCGCGCTCGGAGTTCCGGCGTCGCAGGTGCTGCTCGACCCGGGGATCGGCTTCGGCAAGACCCTCGACCACAACCTCGACTTGCTGGTCGCGCTCCCCGAGCTGGCTAAGGTCGCCCCCGTGGTCGTTGGTGTCTCGCGCAAGCGCATGATCGGCGCCCTGCTCGACGGCCGCCCGGTCGACGAGCGCGCCTGCGGGAGCGTCGGCGGGGCGGTGTCGGCTGCCTTGGCGGGGGCCTCGATCGTGCGAGTCCATGACGTGCGCCAGAGCGTCGACGCGCTGCGCGTCGCCTGGGCGATCGAAGCCCGGCGGGCGGGGAAGGAGGCGACAGACCCATGTGGGGCACCCTAGAACGCCTGCTGACCAGCCCCTGGAACCTGCTCGAGGCGTTCATCCTCAGCGTGCTCCTGTGGGGGCTCTTGACCGTCGTGCGCGGCACTCGGGGCGAGGGCATGCTCCGCGCGCTGGGGCTGTTCCTGGGGATCACCTTCTTGATCCTGCGCTCAGTGGCCGTGGGCCTGCACCTCGACCGCTTGATCCTGGTGCTCGACGCGATCTTCCAGGCGTCGGTGGTCGCGTTGGTCGTGATCTTCCAGCCCGAGCTGCGGCGCGGACTCGCGATCAAGATCGGGCAGCGTTGGCTTTCGACCGACGCCAACGACGCCCAGCTGATCAACGAGGTCGTCAACGCTGCCTGCCGCATGTCGGAGGGTCGCGTCGGCGCGCTGATCGCCTTCCAGCGCGAGGACACCCTCGAAGGCTATACCTCCAACGGCGTGATCCTCGACGCCGAGCCCCACGCCGACACGATCGTCACGGTGTTCTATCCGGGCAGCCCGCTCCACGACCAGGCGCTCCTGATTCGCGACGGTCGCCTCTGGGCCGCCAAGTGCACCTTGCCGAACACCGACGACCCCAGCGTTCCGCGCTCGTTGGGCACGCGCCACCGCGCCGCGATCGGGCTTAGCGAGCAGTCCGACGCCTTGATCGTGGTCGTCTCGGAGGAGACTGGGATCATTTCGGTCGCAGACGGCGGCCAGCTGACCCGGGAGTTCGATCGCGAGAGCCTCACCGAATTCCTCACCCAGCACTACCTCGGTCGCCAGGCGCCGGGCGCCGAGGAGCCAGCCGCCGCCGAGGAGGAGGGCGACCTCCAGGGGCGGAGCACGACCCGGATCGTGCGGCGGAAGGTGAGTTCATGAGGGGGCACGTCGTCAACGCGTTCCTGGCCCTCGGGTTTTCGGTCCTGATCTGGGGCGCGGTCGACACCCAGATCAGTGAGGAGACCTCGGTCCCAATTCGCTTCGTCATTCGCGTGGGTGACACGGTCACGATCGCCGGCGGCGACTCGGGCAGCGGCGCTACCGGAGAGCTGGCCCTGCCGCTGATCGTCAAGGTGCGCGGACCCCGCGAAGCGGTGGCTCGGCTCAGCCCCCGCGAGATCGTCGGGCTGCGGGACCTGACCGCCCCCGACGAGGTCGAGCGCCTGCGCGGCGCGCTCGACGCCGGCGGCGACGCGGAGGTCGAGGTCCGGGCCCGGGACCTGAGCTTGCCCTCGGAGCTCGAGCTGGTCGACACCTCGCCGACCAGCTTCAAGGTTCGGCTGTCGCCGGTGCGCAGCAAGGAAGTTCCCGTGCGGGTCAAGACCGAGGGCGACCCTGCCGACGGCTACCGCGCGAAGCCGGCGGTGATCGAGCCTGCCGAGGTTCGCGTTCGCGGCCCGGTGGACCTCCTGGCGGAGGTGCGCGAGGTCTTTACCGAGCCGGTGACCCTCTCGGGGCGCAGCAAGGCCTTGTCCCTCGAGCGCGGGGTGGAGGCGCCCGACGGCACCCTGATCGAGCAGAGCGTGCTCGTGCGGATCGAGATCGAGGCGGAGCCGGTTCGTCAGGAGGTGCTGTTTCCCGTGAGCTGGCTCGGCGCTTCGAAGGACCTGTTCGAGACCATGGTGATCGAGCCGGTGCGACCCGGCGAGGGCTGGACCGTCAAGATCCCGCTCGTCGGAGCCCGCGAGCAGCTCAAGCGGCTCGCCGACGACCTCGCCGAGGAGATCAAGTCTCCCGGGAGCCGGCAGAACCTCCCCGTGGCCTACATGCGCGCCAAGGACCTCCCCAGGCCGACCGAGCAAGGGGCCGAGGAGGGGATCGACGTCGAGGTGGTCGGCTTGCCCGCGGGCGTGCGCTACGAGGGGCCGCGCGTGCAGTTCGGCGTGCGGGTCAAGACGCCCCCCCGCTGAGGGGGCGCCCCCGCCAGGGGCACCTCGCCTCAGTGTCGCGCCCCGGCCGACACTGGCTCGAGCTCGAGGCTCGGGTCCCACAGGCAGTTGGACTCGACGTTACGCGGGAGGAACTCCCAGCGCTGGGCGACGACGACCCAGCCCTCGCCCTCGGCCCGCAGGTGTCCGTGGACAACGACGTGACGGTCGGCCTCGAGGTAGCGCTGGCCGACCTCGACCCAGCGCTCGCCCTCGAGCCGCACGCGCACCTCACAGGTCTCGGGAGACCCTTGCCACGGTGTGTGCTCGACCTCCAGGACCAGGTCCAGGCTGGGCGAGTCGTGGCTGGGCCCGGGCTCGGGCGGGAGGGTCAGGCGACCGGCGACGACGACTTGGTTGATCATGGGGACCTCGGATAGGCGGGATGGTTGTTGCGAACAAAAGACGAACTTAGCCATCGCCCCTGACATCGCCGAGCACGCCCGCGGAGGAGGTGGAACTTTTTCGGCGAATCGCCAAGCCGCGCCCCGGGTCGGGGGGGGTGGAGGCGAGCATGAAGCGCACACTGTGGATCGGGCTGGGACTCACGTGCTTGGGGCTGGGCTGCGGCAGCTATTACGAACGCCAGGCCGCGCCGCTGGCGGCGCGAGACTGCGCGACGCTGGCCAGCGAGGCCGAGCCGAGCGCGGGCGAGGAATACACCGACTACGGGGTGCGAGCCTTCGTCGACTCCGTGCGAGATCCGCACTCGACCTTCTCGGTCGACGTCGACACCGGGTCCTACACGATCGCGCGACGCAAGCTGCGCGAGGGCATGCTGCCTCCGGCGGCGGCGGTGCGCGTGGAGGAGTTCGTCAACTACTTCCGCCAGGGCTACCCCGACCCCGCCCCCGGCGAGGCGTTCGGGATCAACGCCCAGGCCATGCAGAGCCCCTGGCGCGAGGGACGCGCCTTGCTTCGCGTCGGGCTGCAGACGCGGCGGATCGACCCCAGCCAGCGCCAGCCCGCGAACCTCGTGTTCCTCGTCGACGTCAGCGGCTCCATGGGCTCCCCCGACAAGCTCGGGCTGGTCAAGCACAGCCTCGCGGTGCTCACGCGCGCGCTGCGCCCGGACGACACCGTGGCGATCTCGACCTACGCCGGGAGCGTGGAGACCGTGCTCGCGCCGACCGCGGTCGCTGACCGCGAGGCGATCCTCGACGCCCTCGACGACCTCGAGGCCGGGGGGAGCACGGCCATGGGCTCGGGGCTGCAGCTCGCCTACGAGCTCGCGAGCGAGCGCGCGCGGCCGGGCGTCAGCTCGCGGGTGATCGTGTGCTCCGACGGCGACGCCAACGTCGGGGCCATGGACCACGAAGCGCTGCTGGCCTCGATCCGTGCGCACCGCGGACGCGGGATCACCCTCGGCACCGTGGGCTTCGGCATGGGCAACTACCGCGACACGCTCATGGAGCAGCTCGCCGACGCGGGCGACGGGAGCTACGCCTACGTCGACGGGCCTGCGGAGGCGCGGCGCCTGTTTCGCGAGGACCTGATCTCGAGCCTCGAGTTGGTGGCGCGCGACGCCAAGGTCCAGGTCGAGTTCGACCCGCGCTGCGTCGTGCGCTACCGCCTGATCGGCTACGAGAACCGCGCGATCCTCGACCAGGACTTCCGCAACGAGCGCGTCGACGCGGGCGAGGTCGGCGCGGGGCACTCGGTGACCGCGCTCTACGAGCTCGAGCTCAGCGGAGACCCCGGTCCGCTGGGCGAGGTGCGCGTGCGCTACACCCCCCCGGCGGGCGGGGAGGCGATCGAGCAGCGGGCGGCGATCCCGGGCGAGCTGCTGGGCGTCGAGGCCGCGCCGGCGCGCCTGCGCTTCGCGGCCGCGGTCGCCGAATTCGCCGAGCTCCTGCGGGAGAGCCCGCACACCCAGACGCCCTGGCCCTCCCTGCTCGCGTTCTGCGAGCAGGCGCTGAGCACCCCGGCCGACGAGCGCGAGCACGAGCTGCTCGACCTCGTGCGGCGGGCTGCGCGGATCCACTCCGCCCTGCCCAAGTAGCCCCGCCCTCGACAGCGCCGGGCGACGCCGCTATCCCTGAGGAAGGAAGGGAGGAAGGTGTGCACCGAGCTCTGCTCACCCTCGGCCTGGTGTGCGCGCTGCCGCTGAGCGCAGCGCCCAAGCCAAAGGCCGAGAAACCGGATCAGGCGCTGAAGCGCGTGGCCAAGGCCTTCGCCAAGCTCTCCTCGTATCGAGCCGAGGTGGCCGTCACCGGCGGCATGGCGCGGGGGAGCAACCACGGGATCGGCAACCCCTCGGTCGACGAGCGCTACACGCTCCGGGTCCGCGGCAAGCTCATGCGCCTCGAGGGCAAGCTCGTGGGCTTCCGCCTGCGAGGAGCGATCGACGGCGCCGCGCAGGTGGGCGACCGCTGGCAGAAGCTCCTGACCCCCGCCGAGGGGCGGAGCATGACCCGGCTGTGCGAGGCGCCGGAGGCCTTGCTCGCCGAGCTCTTGCGGCTCAAGCGCGGCGCGCGCTACGAAGACGCGCCCGGCGCAGGCCAAGGGCCGGGGGAGGTCGTGGCCTCGGTGGCCGGCGACGACCAGGTCGGCACGCGCGCGGGGGGGCGCGAGGGCGGCGCCTCGGGCCGGTCCGACGACGAGCTCGGTCCGCAGCCGCGGCATATCGTGGTCGAGGCCAGCGGGCAGGTCGCGGTGGAGCACTTCGAACGCGTGCTGTCTTCGGGGTGCTTGCTCGGGGGCGGCTGAAGCGCGGGCCCCGCCTTGTCCAGGATGGACAAACGACAAACCCAGCTGCGCTACGACGTCTACCTCAGCCCAGACCGCTCGCGAATCGAGCGGATCCTGCTCACCACTGCGGCGGCTGCCAAGCCCGAGGGGCAGGCGGGCCTGGCCAAGCCCAGCCCCACCGCGCTTACCAGCGACGAGCACGTCGCCTTCCGCTACGACTACACCTTCAGCGAAGAAGACGCCGTGGGCGCGTTCGAGGTCCCGCAGGAGGCCGCCAAGCTGCTGCGCTGAGCGGCCGCCAGGACGGCCTCAGGCGCGGGGCATGCCGAGGGCGAACACGCCGCCCGCGATCGCGAGCAAGGGCAAGGCAAGCCCCGGAGCCGCCGCGCAGGCCACGACCGTGACGGCCGCGCCACCGAGGATCGTGCCCTGCAGCGCGAGGCCCTTGGCCTGCTCGAGCTGAGCCTTGGCGCGCGCACGACGCGCCTGCTCGACTTCGCTCTGCAGGCTCGCCACGAGGCCCGCAGCTCGCGGCTGCAGGGCGTGAACCTGCTCCGGGGTGAAGCGGTAGCCGTCGGGCGCGAGGGTCGCGGTGAGGTGCCCGGCGCGCACGAGCTGGGCCAGGCCCGCAGGGTCGACCCGCAAGATTCGGCTGGCTTCGGACTCCGGGAGCGCGGTCGTCGTCATGGGTGACTCCTCGATCTTGCGTCAAGTCGCTTAGCGGCGCTTGCGACGGGACTTGCCGGTGACGCGGCAGGTGAGCCCCGCGGCCTTGAGCTTGGCCGCGACGGACTCGGCTTCGCCCTTGGTGACCTTCTTGAGGAAGGGCACGACGCCTTGCTTGGGGCACTTGGCCGTCGCGTCGGCCTGGCTGACGCCGTGGAGCTCCATGTAGAAGCGGATCGCGGCCTCTTGCTTGGACTTGATCCCCAGGCCGCTGACCACGAGGCCAAACACGGGCTCGTCGCCGGTGTCGAGCGGCTCGGACTCCTGCGCCGACTCCTCCGAGAGCCAGAGCCCGCCAGGCGAGGTTCCGCCAAAGGAGGTCGACGCAGCGAAGGGGTCGCCTCCGCCCGCGGCGAAGGGGTCGCCGGCAGCGGCGGCGGCGAA
>JAGQRJ010000713.1 GCA_020425635.1 Planctomycetota bacterium
CTGAACCCGGTGGTGCGCGACCTCTGCGCCGCGATCGCGCTGCGCCCCGACTACGACCGCGCCCACGCCGTGCTCGCCGACCTGAGCGCCCCGGCGCACCCGCTGCTCGCGCTGCGGCTCAGCGAACGGAGGATCGCCTTTCACGCTGGCCGGGACGACGCCCTGAGCCTGCAGATCGAGCGCGTGGCCTACCTCGTCCGGGCCCACGCCCTGCTCCCCGGCGCCGTGCGCGACGACGAGCCCCGCGCGGCGCTCGCGGCGCTCCGCGCCGACCCCACCTGGGAACCCCGCCGGGAGAAGCAGCTGCGCGCGGCCCAACGCCGCGTCGCCCTGGGGGCGTGGGCGCCCTTGCACGTCGCGATCGCCAAGCTGCTCGACACGGTCCCCAGCTGGCGCGACCCCGAGCTCCTGCTCGCGGCCACCGAGTTCGACCAGGGCGTCCGCGGGCGCTACGCCTACGCCGCGCTCGGCGCCCAGGAGGCCAGGCGAGACCCGGCCCGCGCGCGCGCGGCCGCGCTCTCCCTCGCGCGACGCGGCCACCTGCGAGCGCTGCGCGAGCTGCTCCGGCTCTCCGCCCCCGAGCTCGAGCGGACCCAGCACTCCACGCTGCTCTGGAAGCTCGGCCTGCTCGGCGAGCCCATGGGGTTCTCGGACCTCGGGGGAATCGTCGACGCCAAGGCGGGGCTCTTCGGCGAGGGCCCCGAGCGAACCCGCTACGGGCTGGCCCTGCGCGTGGTCGGCCAAACCGCCCGGCTAGGAGCCCCGCCCCGGCTCTACACGGAGCGCCTGCAGAAGCGCGGCCTGGCGGACGCCTTCCCCCGCCCCGAGCTGGCCTGGCACGTGATCTGGACCACCCAGCACGGGACCCCCGGAGCCGAGCGCCCCGCCTGGCAGCGAGCGCGCGCTGCGCTCGAGGCCGGGCGCCTCGACGAGGCGGTCGGGCACTACCTCGACGCGCTCGATCGCGCGCAGACCCTGGCGCAGCGCACGCCGGTGGCGCACGAGCTGCGTTGGACCTGCGCCCAGCTCTGGACCGAGCAAGCCACCTGCCACGCCCCGGAGCTCAGGCCGGGCTACCGCCGCGACACGTCCCGACGGACCCCCCTGAGGCGGGTGCTGGCGCAGGCCGACGCCGTGCTCGCGCGCACCAGCTGGGCCACCGGGCACACCCTGCGCGGGGTCTTGCGCTGGGCGGCAGAGCGGCGCTCGCCCGAGCCCAGCTACGCCGGGGTCGAGGCCGACCTCCGCCGCGCCGTGTCGCTGCGGCCCGACCTGCCCTTCGTCTACGCCCACTGGAACCAGCTCAACCCCCAGCTCTCGGCCGCCCGGCGCCTCGACGTGGTGCGCGAATACGTCGCGCTCACGGCCCACGACCCCAACGCCCTGCGCACCCCGGTGCTGCTCCTCGAGCTCGCCTGGGCCAAGCGCCTGGTCCACGACGCCGCGCCCTCGGGCGCCCTCGACGCCGCCGACTGCGAGCAGGCCGAGGCAGAGCTGCGCCGCGCCATGCTCGAGGCGCCCGACGGCGCCTTGGGCGCGGTCGACCGCCAGCGGCTGGAGGAGCTCCGCAGGCTGCGGGCCACCTGCCGGGAGGCCCACCCCGGCTGCCCCCGCAGCTCCCGCGACTGAGGCTCCCCGCTCAGCGTCGCGGGCGCTTGGGCTTCTTGCTGTTGACGAACACCTGCACCCAGTAGAGCTCGGTCTCGCCGCGGTCGTTCGTCCCCCGGGCGAGGCCCACGCCGAGCTTCGTCCACTTGGCCTTGAGCAGGTTCTCGCGGTGCCCAGGCGACTTCAGCCAGGACTCCATGACCTCGCGCGGGGTCGGCTGTCCGCGGGCGATGTTCTCGCCGACGCCGTAGTGTTTGACCCGCGCGGCCTCGCAGCGCTCGCCGAGGGTGGTGCCTTCGGGGGTCACGTGGTTGAAGTAGCCGCGCTCGGCCATGTCGAGGGCGTGCCCCTGGGCGGCGCGCTCAGCCCTGCCGTCACGCCGCAGCGCGTCGAGCCCCTCGGCCTTGCGGACCGCGTTGACCCGCTCGAGGACCTCGGCGGCCCAGGCGGCGTGGAGCTCCTCGAGCTCGAGCTCCTCCGGGCGCTTCCACCCCGCCTTGGTGCGCACGTAGCCGCGCAGGGGATACCACGCCTCGGGCGCCAGCCACTGCCCCTCGTCGTCGAGGTGGTAGTCGAGGGTCTCGCTCAGGAGCGAGACCGCGGCCGAGCGGAGGTCGCCTGCGTCGAGAGCGCACACCTCGATCAGCAAGCGCGCCGCGTCGTCGCCCAGCGCGTGCTCGAGCGCGAAGCGCGCCAGTTCGAGCCGACCCGCGGCGTCGTCGGCCGCGAGCGCGCGCTCGCGCTCCCGCAGGGTCCGGCGCGGAGACGCGTCTTGCGCCCAGGCCGCCGAGAGGCAGACCACGACGCACGCCCCGAGCCTCCCGCTCCAGCCAGCCCCGCGCACAGCCCCTCCTCGCCTCGATCATGCCCCCTCGCCTCCCGGCGAGCAACGCGAGGCGCCGCGCCGAGGGTAGGATCGCGCGCTGGAGGCTCCCATGCGCACGGTCTGGATCGGTTGGCCCTTGCTCCTGCTGTGCGTGGGCTGCAGCAGCCACGGACACCCCCACGAGCACGACCACGAGCACGACCACGCGCACGACCACCCCGCCGAGGCCGGCCACCACGAGCACGGCGACGGCCACGCCCAGGGCGGCGACCACGCGACCGTCTCGCACTCCTTCGCCGACGCCGAGCTCTGGGCCGCGCGCTTCGAAGACCCCGAGCGCGACGCCTGGCAGCGCCCCGACGAGGTGCTCGCCGCCCTCGAGCTCCCGGCCGACGGGAAGCTGGTCGACATCGGCAGCGCGACCGGCTACTTCCCGGTCCGCTTCGCCAAGGCCATGCCCCAAGGGGTGGTCTACGGGGTCGACCTCGAGCCGACCCTCGTCAACTACCTCAACCTGCGCGCGCGGCGCGAGGGCCTGCCGAACCTGGTCTCGCTGGTGTGCACCGCCGACGACCCCTGCGTCCCCGAGC
>JAGQRJ010000107.1 GCA_020425635.1 Planctomycetota bacterium
CCCTCGGCGTCGCGGGCGCCGAGCAGCGCCGCGGCGGGCACGAGCTCGTGCACGGCGGCGTGGGTCGCGTGCCGGATCGCCTTGGCCTGCCGGGCGGCGCCAGGGCGCCCGACCACGAAGCGCGCGTAGTCTTCGACCACCCGCAGGGCCTCGAGGGCGCGGTTCAAGTTAGCGTCGAGGGCGCGGGTGACGTTCACGGACCTCCGGCGGCGCTGGGGCTCGCGGCAGGATTCTACGCGGCGCCGCGGACGCCGGCCGCGGTGAGCCGCGAGGCGGTCACACCAGGGCGGTGACCAGCTGCACGCCGAGGGCGAAGGCGCCGATCCCGCCGACCATGAGCCCGAACAGGCGGGCCCAGGCGAGGAGCAGGTGCTTGTCGAAGTCTTCCTTGATCAGCGTGCACACGAAGGAGGCTACGGCGCAGGAGCCGACGAAGGCCAGCAGGGTCGAGATCACGGGGCCTCCTCCGGCGCGGGGGGCTCGCCCGCGCCCGCTGGGGAGGGGGCCGCCTCTTCCGCTGGAGCGCCCTCGGGGGGGCTCTCGCTCGCCGCCTCGGCGGGCGCCAGGTTCGCGAGCTCCTCGCGCAGGCGCTGCACGCGCAGCTCGAGGCGCGCCTCCTCGAGGTGGCGCGCGACCGCGCCCGGTGAGCCGCGGAACGCGTCGTAGGCCAGCAGCAGGTTGAGCAGGCCCGCGATCATGGTGAACAGGAGCCCGGTCTGCACCGCGGGCAGGCGGGAAATGAACTCCTCGCTCTGGAAGTACTCTTCGGACTCGACGTCTTCGGCGGGGACGTCGCGGAACCCCGGGAGCTTGCCTCGGCTGCGCAGGTAGGCCAGCCCGGTGGGCAGGCCCGCGCCGACCTGGGCCACGAACGCGATCGGGTGCGCGAGGTCGCCGTGGAGCGCGACGGCGTCTCCGCGGGAGAGCCCGAGCCCGAGGAGGTACATCCCGAGCACGAGCACCATGGACACGAGGCCCTTCTTCGGGAAGCCGCCGTAGACGTGCCCGAGGCCAGGGACCAGCCAGCCGAGCGCTCCGGCGACCTCCGGGATCCGCCCCCGGTCGCGCATGGCCTGCTGCGCGTCGAGGACCAGCGGCTCGTCCTTGGCCTCGGACCCGCTCACGAGAGGGACTCCGTGGCCGCGGCGGCCGAGCTCTGGGGTAAGGCGAGGTCGAAGTCCTGGCCGAGGTAGACCCGGCGGGCGAGCTCGGAGTCGAGGATCGCTTGCGGGAGCCCGTGGACGACGACTTGACCTTCGTACATGAGGTAGACCCGGTCCGAGGTGCTGAGGATCTGGCGCGCGTTGTGGTCGGTCACGAACACGGCGATCCCTTTGTCCCGCAGACCATAGACGATCTCGTGGATCTCGCCCACGGCGATCGGGTCGACCCCCGCGAAGGGCTCGTCGAAGAGCATGAGCTTGGGCTCGAGGATCAGCGCCCGCGCGATCTCGAGCCGGCGCTTCTGCCCGCCCGAGAGCGTGCGCGCGGGCTGGGCGCGGGTGTGCGCGATCCCGTATTCCTCGAGCAGGGCGTCGCAGCGGGCGCGGCGCTCGGCCCGCCTGTAGGGCAGGCGCTCGAGGACCACGAGCAGGTTCTGCTCGACGCTCAGGTCGCGGAACACCGAGTGCTCCTGGGGCTGGTAGCCCATGCCCGCGCGGGAGCGGCGGTACATCGGCCAGCGGGTCACGTCCTGCTCGAAGAGCGACACGCGCCCCGAATCCGGGCGCACCATGCCCATGACCATGCGGAAGGTCGTGGTCTTGCCCGCGCCGTTGGGGCCGAGGAGGCCCACGACCTCCCCGGCGTTGACCTCGAGGTCGACGCCCTGGACCACCGGCTGCTTGAACGACTTCTTCAGCCCCTCGACCCTCAGCACGCCGCGCCCCTCTCGAACCCTGCCACGCGTTCTAGCAGCGCGGGGCGCGCGAGGTGTTTGGTTTGGTCAAGCGCGGGCATTAGCGGATCCAGCCCCAGTCGGGGATCGGATACCACACCAGGATCGCGCGCCCCAGCAGGTGGTCTTCGTGCAGCGGCCCCCAGCTCCGGGAGTCGAGGCTGTTGGGGCTGTTGTCGCCGCAGGCGAAGTACTCGTCGTTGGCGAGGGGCGCGATCGCGCTCCCGTCGAAGGGCGTCAGGTAGTAAATGTCCCGGTCGACCTTCACCCGCTCGAGGCTCGCGGGGCCCCCGGTGACCTCGATCAAGCTGTAGGCCTGAAGGCGGCTGTCGTCGAAGCGGTCGACCGCGGCGCGCGCGGGGTCGTCCCAGGCGAGGATCGTCTCGCCGTCGACGATCAGGCGCGCGCGCAGGTCCGCGTAGGCCAGCGCGACCTCGTGCAGTCCGCTCAGCGCCGGGCGCTCGACCTGGGCTACGACCCGGGGCTCGCCCGCGTCGTCGGCGACCTCGATCGCGAACACCGCGCGCCCTGCTCCGCCGACGAAGCGGCCCCACACCGTGCGCCCGCAGCGCGCGCCCAGGCGCAGGACCGCGCCGGGGGAGAGGTCGGCCTCGGCGAGCAGGCGCTGGTCGCCGACGCCGACGCGGAACTTGCGCCCCCCGTTTTGGTTGTAGCCGCAGAAGTCGTTGACCTCGCGACGCAAGCGCAGGGTGCACCCGGCTTCGTCGGGTGTGCAGCTCAGGCGGCGGCGGTCCTCGCTGAGCGTCCACGAGCTCGCGCGCGTCGCGCCCACCGGGACCCACTCGCGCTCGGCCTCGGGGTCGAGGTGCAGGCTGTCGAACACCGGCAGCCACACCGCGTCTTGCACGTGGTCGGGCTTGGGCGCGATCTCGTCGTTGGCGTAGATGTCCCCGTTGACGATCTGCAGCCGGTCGCCGGGCAGGCCGACGATCCGCTTGATGTAGTTGTTCCAGGGCTGCTCGGGGAACTGGAACACCGCGACCTCGTAGCGCTCGAGGGGCCGCAGGATGTAGCTGAGCTTGTTGACGAGGATCTTGCTGCCCCCGGTGAGCCCGCTGTGCTCGCGCACGTAGTCCCACGCGTGGTGGCAGGTGGGGCACTCCACCGCGCGGGTCTCGGGGGTGTTGTAGGGCTTGCCCTTCTCCTTGCCGAAGGCAAAGCGGTAGCCGCACGCGGGGCAGTCGACGCGGAAGTGATTCCCGTAGAGCGTGGGGGCCATGGACCCGGTGGGGATCACGAAGGCCTCTGCCGCGAACTGGCGCACGATCAAGAACAGCACCGCGGCGACCACGACCTCCTTGAGGTTGTGCTGCAGCCAGGTCGGCCGCGGCGGCTCGAAGCGCTGCCCGTCGCGGGCGACCCGGCGGGCCTCGTAGATCCGGCGCGCGACGGCGCTCTGGCCGAAGAGCTGATTGACCTGGGTAATGAACCCCATGCCGCCGAGGAAGAGCGCGCCGCCGATCGCGAACAGCTTGATCTGCCCCGTCTCCGACTCCTGGCCGGCGAAGATCACGAGCATGCCCACGATCACCACCGCCACGCCCAGGGCGAGCCCGACGGCGCGGCCGAGGGGGGAGGGGCGGGCCGCGTAGATCGCGTCGGAGCCCTCGGCGCTGAGCTCCGGGCGGGCCAGCAACGGGCCGAGGCTGTTGATCAGGCTCGAGGTCGGCTCGAGGCGGGCCTGGGCCCCTTGCTTGCCCTTGCGGGCGTGGGCGCTGCGGCGCGCCTGGACCACGGGGCAGGGGTCGCCTGGCTTGAGCGCCTTCGCGTCCTCCAAGGCCTGGGCGAAGGCGGCCTTGTCTTCGCGGCGGAGGAAGGCGCGCAGCGCCTCCTCGCTGGGGTCCGGGCCGAGTGCGCGCAGCGCGGCGTCGCGGTCGGTGAGCGGGTCGAGGGTGTCCTGCGTCATGTCAGCGAATGACCTTCGCTCTTGAGGGTAACACCGGCCAGAACACGGCGAAGGCACGGCCGACGAGGTGCTCGCGCGAGACGAAGCCCCAGGCGCGGCTGTCCTCGGAGTTCGGGCTGTTGTCGCCCAGCATGAAGAAGCAGCCCTCGGGGACCTCCACGTCGACGACGGAGGGGTCGAGGGAGCCGCTGTTGAGCCGCGTGTAGTAAATGTCGCGATCCACGGTGAGCGCGTCGAACGCGCAGGCGCCGTCGGCCTGCAGCTGGACGTAGGCTTCGTCGGTGTCGCGGGGCGCGAAGGCGTCCTCCCAGGCCATGACCAGGCGTCCGTCGACCAGGAGCCGCGCGCGGTCGTCGGCGTAGGCGAGCTCGATCGTGTGGGGCTCCCCGGGCGTCAGGCCGGGGGCGGTGGCCTGGGCCGCGGGGACCTCGTTCACGTCGACGGTGAAGGTCTGCGGACCGACGCCGACCGGGAAGCTGCCGGCGACCACCCGCTCCACCGACTCGTCGACCTCGAGGATCGCGAGGCGCACGGTGCCTTGGGCGCGGACGGTCGCGCGGATCCGGAGGTCGGCCACGGCCTCGCTGCCGAGGGAGGCGCGGGAGTAGGGGTAGTGGTCGCGCACCCGGCGCTCGAGCTGGATCCACGAGGGGGGGCGCTCGCCGCTGGGGGTCGCGCGCGGGTGGTTCTCGTCGGTGACGTCCCAGGCCTTGGCGTCGCGCCCCGGCTCGGGGATCAGCGTCCACAGCGCGTCGCGGTCTTGGCTGCGGCCCTCGTAGCGCGAGTCGAACACCGGGATCCAGAGCGCGTCCTGGATCGCGTCGGGCTTGCGCGCGCGGGCTCCGTCGACGAACACGTCGCCGTTCTTGATCTCGAGGGTCTCGCCCGGGAGCCCGATCACCCGCTTGATGTAGTGCTCCCAGGGCTGCTCCGGATAGACGAAGACCGCGACCTCGTAGCGCTGGGGGTCGCGCAGCGCGTAGCTCAGCTTGTTGACCAGGATCTTGTCGCCGCCGGTCACGTCCTGGGGTCCGCAGGTGTAGGTCTGGTGCTCTTCGCACTGGGGGCAGAACGCCGAGGCGTTCGTGTTGGCGGTGTAGGGGTTGTTGTCGCGCCCGATCGCGAACGGGTAGGCGCAGTTGTTGCAGACCACCTCGTAGTGGTCGCCCAGCAGGGTCGGGGCCATGGAGCCCGTGGGGATCACGAAGGCCTCGATCGCGACGTGGCGGATCAGGAGCGCGAGGATGATCGAGATCACGATCGCCTCGAGGGTCTCGCCGGCCCAGTCGTTGGGCACGCGCAGGGCCCGGTCTCCGCGGGCGCGCCGGCGAGCGCGGGTCAGCTCGCGGGCGACGAGGCTCACGCTCCCGGTGCTGTGGACCATGTAGCCGGTGGAGAGCGCGATCGCGAGCAAGAGCGCCCCGCCGCCGAAGGCCACCGCGCGCGGGCCCGCTTCGTCCAGGCGCTGGGCCTGGAAGATCAAGAACACCGCCCCCAGCGCGAGGATCACCACGCTGAGCGTCGCCAGGAACCACGCCGCGTGGTTCAAGCGCGGCGGGAGCTCGACCCCGCACGCCTCGCAGCCCAGCGCCGGCCGGGAGAGGAAGGGGCTCAGCCACCCCGGCGAGGTCGCCTTCAGGCCCGAGGGTTTGGGGGAGGGCGGGGGATCGGGACGGCGGGCGGGGGTAAACCCCGCCCCTACAGGGCGTGCTGCGGTGTCGGTGCCGGCGTCGGCCTCGGCGTCGGTGTCGGACTCGGCGTCGGTGTCGGTGTCGGCCTCGGCCTCGGACTCGGTGTCGGTGTCGGCCTCGGCCTGGGTGTCGGTGTCGGACTCGGCGTCGGACTCGGACTCGGACTCGGACTCGGACTCGGCCCCCGGCGGGTAGTCCGCGCACACGGGGCACGGGCCGGGGCCGACCTCCGTGGCTTGCTTGCGGGTGAGCAGGTCCTCCTGCTCGTCGGCGGCCTTGACCTGGGCGCGGAGCTCAGCGTCGGTAGGGGGCGCGCTCGCCGCGGCGGGCTGCGCTGGCAGGGCCCCCGGGCTCACGCCTACTTCTTGCCCTTCTTCTTGTCGTCCTCGCCCCCGCCGAGCACCGAGAGGAAGGCCTTCTGCGGGATCTCGACGTTGCCCACCGACTTCATGCGCTTCTTGCCCTCTTTCTGCTTCTCGAGCAGCTTGCGCTTGCGGGTGATGTCGCCGCCGTAGCACTTGGCGGTCACGTCCTTGCGCAGGGCCTTCACGGTCTCGCGGGCGATCACCCGCCCCCCGATGGCGGCCTGGATCGGGACGTCGAACAGGTGTCGCGGGATCTCCTTGCGCAGGCGCTTGCAGAGCGCGCGCCCGCGCCGCTCGGCGTCGGAGCGGTGGCAGATCGTGGAGAGCGCGTCGACGGGGGTGCCGTTGACGAGCAGGTTGAGCTTGATCAAGTCGCTGGCGAAGTAGCCACGCATGTCGTAGCTCAAGGTCGCGTAGCCCCGGGTCGCGCTCTTGAGCACGTCGAAGTAGTCGAACACGATCTCGGCCAGCGGCATGTCGTAGATCAGGATCACGCGGCGCTCGCCGAGGTGCTCCTGGCGCACGTACTTCCCGCGCTTCTCGTCGTTGAGCGTCATGATCACGCCGATGAACTCGGTGGGGGTGATCACCTGCGCGCGCACGATCGGCTCGCGGATCTCCTCGAGCACGCTGAGGTCGGGCAGCGCGGCCGGCGAGGTGATCAGGTAGGGCTCCTTGCCCACCTCGACGATCTCGTACTTCACGCTCGGCGCGGTCTGCACGATCTGCACGTTCGACTCGCGCTCGAGGCGCTCCTGGACGATGTCCATGTGCAGCAGGCCGAGGAAGCCGCAGCGGAAGCCGAAGCCGAGGGCGTCGGACTTCTCGGGCTCGAAGGTGAAGCTGGCGTCGTTGAGCTGGAGCTTGGTCAGGGCCTTGCGCAGGGTCTCCAGGTCGGCGTTGCTCGTGGGGAAGATCCCCGCGTAGACCATGGGCTGGACCTCTTCGTAGCCCGGCAAGGCCTCCTTGCACGCCGGGCCGCTCTCCTTGGAGTGGGTCAGGGTCTCGCCGATTCGAATGTCCTCCAGCGACTTGATCGCTCCCCAGAAGTAGCCCACCTCGCCCGCGCTCAACGAGTCGACCGCGGTCATCTTCGGCGCGAACTTGCCGACCTCGGTCACGTCGTAGCTCGCCTTGCGCGACATGAGCAGGACCGTCTCCTTGGCCCTGAAGGTCCCGTTCATGATCCGCACGTAGACGACGATTCCGCGGTAGTCGTCGTAGATCGCGTCGATCACCAGCGCCTGCAGGGGGGCGTTGGGGTCGCCCTTGGGCGGCGGGATCTGGTCCACGATCCGGTCGAGGAGCTCCCGCACGCCCTGGCCGGTCTTGGCCGAGACGTGCGGCGCGTCGGTGCAGTCGAGGCCCAGGCTGTTCTCGATCTCCTCGCTGATCTCGTCGGGGTCCGCGGTGGGGAGGTCGATCTTGTTGAGGACCGGGATCACCTCGACGTCGCCGGCGACCGCGAGGTAGCAGTTGGCCACGGTCTGGGCCTCGACCCCCTGGGTGGCGTCGACCAGGAGCAGCGCGCCCTCGCAGGCGGCCAGCGAGCGGCTGACCTCGTAGTTGAAGTCGACGTGCCCGGGGGTGTCGATCAGGTTGAGCTGGTAGGTCTCGCCGTCCTTCTCCCAGGCGAGGGTCACGTTCACGGCCTTGATCGTGATCCCGCGCTCGCGCTCGAGGTCCATGCCGTCGAGCATGCGGTACTTGCTCTCGCGCTGGGTGACCGTGCCCGTGATC
>JAGQRJ010000714.1 GCA_020425635.1 Planctomycetota bacterium
GGTATCGCGGGAGGACCTATGAAACTGCTTCGCTTGTGCGCCCTGGTGGCGGCGGGTGGCTTGTTCGCTGCTGCCCCGAGCTTCGCCCAGCTGACCCCTACGGGGACCTACGAGGAGGAGCTGAAGCTCTACGAAGAGTTCATGATGCGCCCCGCGCTCTTCATTCGCACCCGGGGCATGGTGCGCTTCGCCAAGACCCACGAGCTCAAGGCGCTCGAGGTGTTCATGAAGCGCTACCAGAAGCCGGAGACGCCCGAGGATCACGTGCGCTACCTCGTGGCCGGGATCTGCGGCGAGGAGCTCAACCAGGAGGCGACGGTCGAGGGTTGGAAGGGGTGGATGAAGCGCTACGCCGACTCCCCCGACAGCTGGCTCTGGTATTGGGGCCTGCGGGTCCAGGGCGAGACGGAGGGGTCGGCGCCGATCGCCGAGCTCGCGCTCAACCGCAAGCTCGACGTGTTCTTGCGCGGGGCGGCGATCGAGTCGATCACCGCGCGGCAGGACCGCCCGGCGCTGATGGACCTGATCCCCAAGCTCCTCGGCTACGAGCCCCAGACTCCCGGCGAGGGCACCCGCAAGCGCGGCAAGAAGGAGAAGGGCGAGAAGGGCCTCGCGCTGATGGTGATCCTGGAGAGCTGCGCCGCGGGGCTGATCCCCTGCAAGGGCGAGATCGGCAACCAGGCCTTCACCGACGCCGCCATGGCGGTGATCGAGCAGCTCGACGAGAAGAAGCTGCCCTACCGCAGCAAGCTCGTGGTGGCCCGCGCGCTGGCCAAGACCTTCGACGTCGAGGACCTGTTCCTCTCCGCGCAGCCCTGGAAGAACATCCTCACGGGCAAGACCAACGCCGCGCAGCAAGACGCCTCGGGCGAGGGCGGGACCCGCACCCGCGACGCGCAGAAGGGCGGCGTCAGCGAGTCGCGCTTCATGGGGATCGCGGGCACGGGCACCCGGATCGCGTTCGTGATCGACATGTCCGACTCCATGCTCGCGCCCCTGAGCAAGGAGGAGAAGGAGCAGCTCAAGCGGCCCCAGACCGGCTCGACCCGGCGCGGCCCGGTCACCGGCGAGACGCGCAAGGAGCCCGAGGAGGACAAGAAGCCGGCGAAGCCCGACCCCCTGGACCCCTCGAACCTGCCCTGGGACAAGATCGACAGCCGCTTCGAGGCCGCGCGAGAGTCGCTGAAGCTCGCGCTCCGCGGGCTGAACTCGAAGACCCAGTTCTGCGTGATCTTCTTCGGCACCGACGCCGCGCCCCTGATCAACGGCAAGGGCTTCATGCCCGCCAGCCCGGGGAACATTGGGCTCGTGATCCAGCAGCTCGACAAGATCACGGGCGGGGCCAAGACCGGCGCGCGCCCCTTCGGCACGCTGCGCGGGAACACGAACGTCCACGGCGGCCTGCTCGAGGCCTTCCGCGCGACCACGCGGGCGAAGATCCCGGCCCACGAGCACGTGGCCCCCGGCGGCTTCCTCGACGGGGCCGACACGATCTTCCTGCTCTCCGACGGCGCCCCGAGCTGGGACAACTTCCCCGCCCAGGACAAGCGCGAGAAGGACGTCAACACCGGCGACCCGGAGACCGGCGAGCGGGCCCCGGACCAGGACATTCTCAACTACTACGGACCCTACGCGCAGTTCGAGCACCTGACCCGCGACCTGGTGCGCATGAACCTGTTCCGCAAGGCGCAGATTCACTGCATTGGGATCGGCGAGGCCGACCCGCAGCTCCTGCGCCGGATCGCCGAGATCGGCGGCGGCGAGTTCCGCTCGATCAGTAAGTAGGGGGGCGGAGCCCCTCTTCGGTCTCGGCCTCGGACTCTGTCTCGGTCTCGGTCTCGGGCTCTGCCTCTGCCTCTGCCTCTGCCTCTGCCTCTGCCTCTGCCTCTGCCTCTGCCTCTGCCTCTGCCTCTGCCTCTGCCTCTGCCTCTGCCTCTGCCTCTGTCTCGGAGCTCCGCACCGACTGGGGCTCGCCGCGCGGGTA
>JAGQRJ010000715.1 GCA_020425635.1 Planctomycetota bacterium
CGGCTCGCGCGCTGTTCGAGCAGCTCAAGGACGGGCGCCTCGAGCGCACCTACCGCGCGCGGGTCGCGGGGATCCCCGCGGCCGAGGGGGAGGTCGACCTCGCGCTCAGCCCGCGCGGCGAGGGCGAGCGGGTGGAGGTGCGCCCGAACGGGCTCGCGGCGCGCACGGGCTACCGGCTCGTGGGCGCCGACGGCGAGAGCGCGCTGCTCGAGCTGCGCTTGCTCGAGGGCGGGCGCAAGCACCAGATCCGCGTGCACCTCGCCGCGATCGGGCACCCGCTGCTCGGCGACCCCCGCTACGGGACCTCGTTCTCGACGGCGCTCAGCCAGCGCCTGGGCGTCGAGCGCCTGGCGCTGCACGCGGTCGAGCTGCGCTTCGAGCACCCCGAGCGCGGCGACGAGCAGCGCTTCACCTCGGCCTTCCCCGCGGAGCTCAGCCGAGGGCTCTAACTAACTAGTCGACGGGCACGCCGCGGGCGAAGCCGGGCTCGAACACCTGGCGATCCCAGGCCTGGACCGTGGCCGGGTCGGCGACGAGCAGCGCGAGCTCGCGGCTGTATTTCATGGACTGCACGTCGTGGTTCGTGCTGCCCACGATCGCCAGCTCGCCGTCGACGGTGCAGTATTTCGCGTGGTTGGCCCCGCCGACGTCGCCCTCCAGCGCGACCAGACCGTCTCGCGACCACCAGCGCATGTCGAGCCGGGCGAGCGCCGCGGGGTCGTCCTCGAGGGCCTCGCGCAGCCGCCGGGTCGCCCGGAGCACGGTCCCGCCCTGGCCCGGGATCCGCAGGCGGAGGTTGCCCTTGTTCTTGGAGAGCAGGAGCTGGACCTCGACCCCGCGCTTGGCCGCTGCGACCAGCTCGGCGCGCAGCACCCGGTCGTTGAGCTGCGGGCTGAGGATCCGGATCCGCCGCGTGGCCCCGCGGAAGGCGCCGACGAGGGACTCGCGAGGCGGGTGGGCGAAGCGCTTGGCGAAGGGGTTGCCCTGGGCGCGCTTGCTCGCCAGGGCCACGGGAACCCCGCCCTCGACGGCGGCGGGCAGCGGAGGCGGCGCGCCGGGCAGGGGCTCCCCCGTCGCGCGCTGCCAGAGCTGGGCGTACTCGGCGCGCATGGCCGCGCACACCGGACCCTCGAGGGGGTAGCCCAGCTCGAACCACGGATCGGGCGCGTCCTGGGGCGGGTGCACGTTGGCGCTGGTCAGGATCGCCCGCGCGCCGTCGACCAGGCAGGCCTTGGTGTGCACGATCCCGAACAGCCCGCGCTGCGCGAACCCCGCCGTGTGCAGCTCGACGTAGCGCGGGTCGAGGCCGGCCCCGGCGACGTCGCGCGCGAGGTTCGTCATGTTCTTGCGCACGGTCCAATGCTCGTTGACGACGACGAACACGCGCACGGGAGCGGCCGCCCCCTCGCTGCGTCGGCGCGCCTCGAGCTCCTTGAGCCCGGCGAAGATCGCGTCTCCGGCCTGGCAGGGCGTGCCCCACAGGAACGACTGCAGCATGACCTCGTGCTCGGCGCCCGCGATCAGTCGCCTCACGCCCGCGAAGATCTCCGGCCCGGTCTCGAGCAGCAGCTTGGCGACGCCGTTCCCGCCGCTGGGGATCAGCTCGGCGGGGACGTTGCCGGCGTCGGCGGCGGCGATCGCCTGGGCGAACACGTCCTGCGCCAGGGGCGAGAGGCCCTGGGGCGCGGGGAGCATGGGGCGCCACAGCTCCTCGCCCCGGGCGCCCTGGGCGTCGGTCCAGGCCATGCGGTAGCCTCCGTCCACCGGGACCACGCTCACGCGCAGGACCTGGGCTTGCTCGCCCTCCAGCGCGCCCCGCGCGCCGGGGTCGGCGCGCAGCACTCCCTCCCACCCGCTGCCGGACCCGCGCAGCTCGCCGCGTAAGCCCTGCTCCCCGAGGGTGCGCAGGACGTCGAGCCCGTCCGCGGAGACCACCAGGCGGCCGCTGCCTGCGTAGGCTTCGCCAGCGGTCGTGCCGCTGAAGGCCCAGGGCGCGGCCGCCGCGGTGGACAGAGAGAGGAGCACGCAGGAGACGGTGAGGGCGACGCGTTGCATGCACCTAGGATTGCATGCCCACTCGAGGGGGTCGACCCCTGCTGGCCTGCCTCGGGGCCCTAGCGGTAGCGCGCGGGGATCTCGACGCCGGCCTCGCGCAGGAGCTCGCGGAGTCGGCCTTTGCGGTAGAGGTCGAGGTAGGCCCCCTGGACCTCGGTGCCCCCCACCGCCGCCCACAGGTGGCGGCGCATGGTCGTCTTGGCCTCGGCCTTGCTCACCCCGAGGAACTCGTAGGCGTAGAGCGCGCACACGATCCCGGTGCGGTCCGAGCCGCCCTGACAGTGCACGAGGATCGGGCGCAGGGAGTCGTCGAGGAGGGTGCGGAACACCGTGACCAGCTCGGCGTCGGTCGGCGCGCGCTGGGCGCTCATGTCGACGGAGACGTGGTGCAGCCCCTGCTGGGCGATGAACTCGCGCAGGTTGACCTGCGGGCCTTTGGGCGAGCGCAGGCGCAGCGCGCGCTCGAGGCGGAGGTCGTCGACCGCCTCGTCCTGGTCGCCGTTGAGCGAGAGGATCGTGTGCCCCCCTTGCTTGCGGAACGCCTCGACGTCCCGCGGGCGCGGCTGGCGGCTGCGCTGGATCCAGAGCCCGGCCCCGCGCTCGACGTAGGCGCGGTTGCGCTCGAGGAGCCAGCGCAGCGGCTTGCCGTCGCGCTCGAGGCGCTTGAAGAAGCGCGGCAGGTTCTCCCGGGCGACCTCGCGCTCGAGCTGCTCGCGGTCGCCGCCTCCCTGCCAGGTCCAGCGCTGGGGCTCGTAGGCGGAGTCGAGGCTGAAGCTGCGCGCGCGCCCGGCCTCCTCGAGCACGAGCTGCACGCGGTCGAAGCGGGCCACGCCCGCGCTGCGCTCTTCGCGGCCGTCGGCGAAGGTGCGGGTGCAGGTGAAGCTCGCGTCGGGCTCGACGGTCAGCGTGCCGCGGTAGGCCTGGCCGTCGCGCAGGCCGCGCAGGGCGTGGACGCCGATCAGCTCGAGCTCGCGGGCGCCGAGGGGCGTGAGGAGCAGGGCGCTCAAGGCGAGGGCGCGGGGGATCACGGGGCCTCCGAGGGTGGCCGGCGCAGGCGCGAAGGCTCAGCGGCGGAAGCTCTTGGCGTCGAGGCCGACGCGGGTGAGCAGGTCGTAGAACGTGGGGCGGGTCATGCCCCCTTGCTTGGCGGCCTGGGCCACGTTGCCCTGGGTGGCCTCGAGCAGCCGGGACGCGAAGGCGAGCTCGAGCTCGAGGGTCAGCTGGTTGCGCAGCTCGAGCACCCCGTCCCAGGTCTCCGGGACCTCGCGGCTCGCGCCCCCGGCGCCTGCGGGCGCGCCGCCCCCCGGGTCGAGGTCCGCGAGGTCCGCGGGCTGGATCTGCGGCGACTGACAGAACAGGGTCGCGCGGTGCACCGCGTTCTTGAGCTCGCGCACGTTGCCCGGCCAGTCGTGACGCACGAGCAGCGCGTGGGCCTGGGGGCTGATCCCCCGCACGGCGCGGCCGAAGGTCTGGGCGGCCTCGAGGCAGAAGGCCTCGGCGAGCGCGGGAATGTCGCGGCGCCGCGCGCGCAGCGGCGGGACCTGCAGGGTGACCAGGCTCAGGCGGTAGTAGAGGTCCTGGCGGAACCCGCCCGCGGGGTCGCGCAGGTCGCGGTGGGTCGCGGCGACCACGCGCACGTCGACCTGGCGCGTGGAGTCTTCGCCGACCCGCTGGATCTCGCCGCTCTCCAGCACCCGCAGGAAGCGCGACTGCGCGGCGGGCGACATTTCGCCGACCTCGTCGAGGAACAGCGTCCCGCCGTGGGCCGCCGCGAAGCGACCCGGGCGATCCTTGGCGGCCCCGGTGAAGGCCCCCTTCACGTGCCCGAACAGCTCCGACTCCAGGAGCTCCCCCGGCAGCGCGGCGCAGTTGAGGGTGACGAAGGGGCGGTCCGCGCGGCCGCTGCGCTCGTGGACCTCCCGCGCGAGCAGCTCCTTGCCCGTCCCCGTCTCGCCGAGGAGCAGGACCGGGACGTCGGCGGTCGCCGCGCGCCGCAGCGTGTCGAGGAGCTGCCTGAACTCCGGGCTGTCGCCGACCAGCGGCGACACGCGCTGGCCCTTGAGCTGCGCCTTGAGCCGCTGGTTCTCCTCGACCAGCCCCTCGCGGCTCGAGACCCCCTGGAGCACGTCCTTGAGCAGGGTCGTGAGCGCGCTGAGGTGCTGCTCGAGCTCCTGGGAGAACGCGTCGCGCCGCGTGCTGTCGACGCACACCACCGCGCCCACCCCGTCGCCCTCGAGGATCGGGATCGCGAGGATCGACTGCAGGTTGTAGCGGTTGACGCTCTCGTGGGACCCGAGCCCGGCCTGCTCCTGGGCGCGCCCGATCCGCACCGGCGCCCGCGAGGTGGTCGCCTGCCGGACCACGGTCCGGCTGGGGCGCATGCTCGCCGCGCCCACCTCCTTGCGCTCGAGGTTCCGCGCCGCGCGCACGTCGAGGTTCTCTCCGCGCATGCGGACCACGAACCCGCGCTCTGCGCCGGTCTCCTCGATCAAGAGGTCGAGGGTCCGGCCGAGGACGCCGTCGACGTCTTGCTGGCAGCTGAGTTCGAACAGCTTTTGGTAGAGGTGCGCCACGCGCAGAGCGTAGCGGAGATTCGCCTCGGAGGCGACCGGACCGTGCCCTCGCCGTGGAGCGTGCTAGCGCACGAGCGGGGCGAGCTCGGGGTCGAGCAAGACCACGCTGCGGGCGAGACGGCTGGCGGCGGCCGCGTCGGAGACCTGGGCGCGCGCGTCGGGGTCGCCGCGGCGGGCGCGGGTGAGGATCGCGAAGGGGCGGGTCACGCCCGAGAGCAGGTCGCGCGGCAGGGGCTCACCGAGGCGGGTGCGGACGTAGCTCGCGAGGTCGAGGTCGTCGGGGTCGGGCCCGGCGGCGAGCGCGCAGGCTCGGGCGAGCTCGCGCCAGCGCTCGGCGTCGGGGTCGCGCCTGCGCGCGCTCAGCTCGGCGGCGAGCAGCACGACGAACGCGCACAGGCCTTGCGCCTCGGCGCGCTGGGCCCTCCCGGCGGCGCCAGCCTGCGCGATCTGCACGGCCTCGCTGAAGACTTGGGTGTTCCCAGGGTCTATGGCCAGGCCGGCGAGGCACACCTCGAGGGCGGCGCGGAGCTCGCCGAGGGAGGCGAGGAGCTTGCCGTCCACGCTGTAGGTGGTCGGGGCGACGACGCTGTCGGGGGGGAGCCCGAAGGACTCGGGGTGTTCGTGGTAGCGGCTGACGAGCCGGTGCCCTTCGGCGAAGCGGCCGAGGGACAGGCAGAGGCTCGCGAACGCGTCGACGTAGGGCTGCACCTGGGCGGCCTGGGGGGCGGGGGAGAGGGAGCTCAGGTCGCGCAGCGCGCCCTCGGCCTCAAGCCGCTCCCCGGCGCTGAGCGTGCCGCGCGCGCGCAGGGCGGCCTCCGCGCGCAGCGCCGTGCTCAGCGCGCGGTCGACGAGGAGCGCGTCGCGCTGCGCGCCCTCGGCCAGGCGCAGGCCGAGCTCGGCGGCGAGCTTTCGCAGGTCGCGGGTGTAGGGGTCGAGGCCGGCTGGGCCGGAGCGTTGCTTGCAATAGCCCTTGAGGATCTGCGGGAAGAGCGCGACCTCGGGGGTGTAGCGCAGGTCCGCGAAGCGTCGGCGGGCCTCCCCCTGGCCGAGGCGCGCGACCAGCTCCTCGGTCGCGGCGAGGCATTCGGTCGGCGAGGGGGCGAGGAGCGCGGCCCAGGCTTGCCACACCCGGGCGTGGTCGCGGAGCTCCTCGGGGAGCGCCGCCTCGACGTCGGCGAACTCGCGGAGCACGAGGGGGGCGTTCGCCTCGGGGGGCCGCGAGAGCTCGCGGGCCCTGGCCACGTCGTGACGGACGGTGAGCAGCGCCACGAGGAAGGCGCGCCGGGCGCGATCCGGGCCGCTGAGCTCCACGGCGGGGCGCTGCGCCAGCGCCGCGACGGGCTCGCGGTCGTAGGCGTCCCGCAGCGGGTCGCTGCGCTCCCAGTCGAGGGTCAGCGCCGGGAAGGCGAGGGCGGGTCCGCGTGAGCCGTAGGCGAGCTGCAGGCCCGCGCCGAGGGGCAGCCCCAGGGGGAGCTCGACGCTGTGCTCGTCGCCCTCGGCGCGGAGGGTCAGCCGCGCGAGGTCGGGAGCGCGCGTGAGGATCAGGGTTCCCCGGTCGTAGGCGCGGGGCAGCTCGCGGCTCGCGAGGAGGTGCCCGGCCAGCCAGAGCTCCAGCGCGGCCCCCTCCACCGCGCCGAGCAGCGCCACCTCGCCCCCGGGGCCGCGGAGGCCGAGGAGCGGGCCCCCCTGTCCGGGGCCCGCGCGCTCGAAGGTCAGCTCGGCGCGGAGCCGGTTCGAGGGCGGGTGCGCGACCGTGGCCCAGGCGGGGAGGTCGGTCGCGCGCGGCGCGCCGCGGACGATCAGCTCCTCGATCCGGTAGTGCGCCTCCCCCACGAGCAAGGCCACGCCGCGCTCGGGCATGCTGCGCGTGAGGCCGGAGGCGGCGGCGAGGTCTGCGCCGTCGTAGCTGCCGCGCGGGACCGGGCCGAAGGGCGCGTAGCGCAGGCGGTGGGGGGCGTCGTCCGGGAGGAAGCTCCCCGGCTGCAGCCCGTCGGCCTGCAGGGTCTTGCGGCGCCCGAGCAGGTTCGCCGAGGCGCCCTCGAGGACGAGGCCCAGGGTGTCGAGGTCGACGTGGGTCGCCCGGGCGAAGCGCAGGTCGGCCTCGGGCGCGCTCCAGCGCGCGCGGCCCACCGTCCACACGGTGTTGTCGAGGTTGTTGGGGGAGGAGAGCGACACCCGCCCCCCCGGGAGTCGGCTCAGGGAGGGCGTGGTGTATGCGGGGAGCTGAAGCTGGTCGAGGGAGTCGAGCCGCAGCGCCTCGGCGAGCCGCGCGCTGTAGTCGACCTCGAGCCGCCCGTCGGCGAGCTCGCGGACCTCGCCCTGAAACAGCGCGCCGCGCCCGGCCGGGCCGAGGGGCTCGACCCGCGCGCCCTGGGGGTCCCACGCTCCGGAGGGCTCCACGCGGGGGGGGGCGTCGAGGCCCAGGGTCCAGCCGTGCGTCGTCGAGACCGCGGGGGGCGGGAGGGGCGCGTCGGAGGGCTCCCCGCGCAGCCAC
>JAGQRJ010000716.1 GCA_020425635.1 Planctomycetota bacterium
CGTAGGGGCGGAGCTTGCCTCCGCCCGCGGTCGCGCTCCCCCGCGTCGCCTTGTTCCAGAGACCGAGGCCGAGACCGAGACCGAGACCGAGGCCGAGACCTCAGGCCACCAAGCCGTAGGGGCGGAGCTTGCCTCCGCCCGCGGTCGCGCTCCCCCGCGTCGCCTTCTCTCCGAGACCGAGGCGGAGGCCGTAACCCTTTGCGTCGTGAGCACCGACCGGGGGCGGACGGAATTCCGCCGTACGGGTCTCAGGATCCGTCTTTGCCGCGCAGGTGGGTCGCACGTGCGTGAGGCGCTTCGGGGGTCTGTCTCGATTGGATACACACCGCAGGGGTTTTGACCCCGGCACGCGGGCTGCTTTGGGCGGGGGCGAGAGAAGCGGAGCAGACCCCCATGAAGCTGAGTGGAATCCTGGCGCCCCTGGCGCTGTGGCTGATCGTAGGTCCGGTGTTCGCCCAGGACTCGGGGCTGGAGAGCGCGCCTGCTGCGCCCGCGCTGCGCCTCCTCGGAGAGCGGCACGCGGAGCTGATCGGGCACGAGCTGCGCTCGGCCAACGTCTACGCGCGCGAGAAGCTGACCGCGGTCGAGCTCGCCTACGACCGGGGGTTGACGATCGGCCTGATTCAAACGACCCCCGAGGTGATCCAGGTCGCGATCGGGTTGATCACGCCCGACCCGGGGTCCCTCGCGGTGAGCTTGTTCTGTGAGCTGAGCACTGGCGAGGTCGTCGGGCTCAGCGTGAGCCAGGCCGGGGTCCAAGACGGCGACCCGTTGGCGGGCATGACCCCGGCGCAGGTGAAGGGGATCCTCGAGGCCTTCGCCCAGGTGACCGGCGGCGACGGCGTCAACAGCGGGAAGCTGCTCGCCGCGAGCGCCGACTGGCGCGCCAGCGACGCCGAGCAGAGTGTGGGCGCGACCCTGATCGAGGAGACCGCCTCGACCAAGGGGACCTACGAGGTCTACGCCCAGCTGTTCCGCACGGGCTTCAGCTTCTCCCAGGGCTACGAGGTGCGGACCAAGGGCAACGGCGACCTGCAGGCGCTGCGCGCGAGCGCCGCGGAGCCGCGGGGCGTCAACTACGTGGAGCTCCGCCGCCACCCCCGCGGCGGGGGGATCGTGACCCTCGGCTACGACACCGCCAACGCCCGCGCGCTCGAGGCCTACCTGCGCGAGGTGCTGGAGCAGGTCGACGAGGCCGAGTCGGCGAGCGTGCTCCGCGGGGCCAAGCCCGCGGCGACGCAGGCGCCCGACGCCCTCCCCGGCTCGCAGCCCGCGCCGGGCGCGAGCCTCAAGGGCTCGGTCGAGGGCGCCAGCAAGTAGCCAGGCTCAGGAGCGATTGAGTTGCCGGAGGAGGATCCGCGCGCCGAGCTTCGCCTTGTCGCGTAGCTCGCCCCAGGACCGCACCCGACGCGCCTGGCGCGCGACGTAGCTGAGGCGCGAGTAGAACCGGCGGTGGGCTTCGCTCTGGAACGCGCGCAGCTCGGCTTCGGAGTAGCGCGCGTTCCAGAAGCGCACGCGGAAGTCTTCGCTCGGGTTCCTGGCGAAGGCGCGCCAGTAGTCGTGGGAGACGTCGCCGGCCTCGAGCATGCTCTGGTAGAGGGCGGTCTTCGGGTAGGGCGTGCAGATCGAGAACTGCGCGTACTCCGGGTCGAGCTCGATCGCGAAGTCCACGGTGGACATCATTTCTGCGTAGCTCTCGGTGGGGATCCCGATCATGCAGTAGGCGAAGGTCCCGATCCCAGCCTCGTGGGTCCAGCGGAACGCTTGCCGAATCTTGTCTGGGGTCGTCTGCTTCTGGAGGTACTTGAGCAGCCTGGGCGTGGCGGACTCGACCCCGTAGTGGATCCGGTAGCAGCCCGCCCGCTTGAGGGCGGCGAGCACGTGGGGCTTCACCGTGTCGACGCGTGCGGAGACCTTGAAGTGGATCTTCAGCCCCGAGCGCTCGATCAGCTCGCAGATCTCCAGGAGCCGGCCGCGGTCGATCGTGATCGTGTCGTCGACGAAGAAGATGTCGTCGATCCCGCGGCTCACCAGGTAGCGCAGCTCCTCGAGCACGTTCTCGGCGGAGCGCTTGCGGAACTGGGTCAGGCGAATGTCGCAGAACAAGCACTTGGCGGGGCAGCCGCGCGAGGTCTGCATGGTCGCCAGGTGATTCCCCTCCGCGGCGATATGGTCGTAGCGGCTGAGGTCGATCAGGTGCCGCGCCGGCTGCGGGAGCGAGTCCAGGTCGTCGACCCGGTCTTGCTGCGGGTTCACCCGCGCGCGGCCGTCGCGCCAGTAGCCGAGGCCCGCGAGCTGCTCGAGCTCCTCAGGATCGCCGCCCCGCTCGAGCGCCCGCACCAGCTGTGTGAACACCCGCTCGCCCTCTCCATGGACGACGAAGTCGACGCCCTCGAGCTCGAGGGTCTCCTGGGGGTAGAGGGTCACGTGCTGCCCGCCGACGCAGACCTTGGCCCCGGGGTGGATCCGCTTGACGAGGCGAACCACCTTCCAGGCGTCGATCAGGTTGAAGGTCAGCGTGGTGAGGCCGACCACGTCCGGGGTGCGCTGGCGCAGGCGACGCTCGAGCTGAGCGTAGTCGAGGCGCTCCGCGGGGCAGTCGACGATCTCCGGGGTCACGCCGCCGTGGGCCTCGAGGTGCGCGGCTACGTAGAGCAAGCCGAGCTTCGGGTAGACACCCTTGCCCGCCTCCAGGCCCTTGGGGAGCGACGACTCGATCGAGTGCGACTCGGGGGGGATGATCAGCAGGACGTTCACGCGGGCTCCTCGCCTCCTCGGGTCCTCTAGCCCGCACGTCTCACCACTCGCTGCGCTCGTGGATTCGAAGTGCGGCCAGCAGTGTTGGTCAAGCCAGTGAGACCCGGCCTGCGGCCGGGTCCACACTGTCGCTTGCGCCTCGCTCGCGGCGGCAGAGCCGCCGACTCGCTCCGGCGCAGCCCGAATGCTTCGCAGGCGGCTAGCCCGCAAACTCACCACTTCGTGGTGAGACTTGCGGGCTAGACGTGCTCGGGGTGAGGGGTCTCGGTGAGCGAGCGAGGAAACAGCACGTAGTTCTCCAGGTGAATGTGCTCCATGAGCTCCTGCTCGAGGGCACCCAGGCCCATGAACAGCGCCCGCCACGTCGTGCA
>JAGQRJ010000717.1 GCA_020425635.1 Planctomycetota bacterium
CTCGACTTGTCGAGCTCCTTGAGCACGGTGCAGGCGCCGTGGAGCGGCTCGCCGCGGCCCTTGGCCTCGCGCATGTCGAAGGGGTACTCCATGAGGTGGCTGAACCCGCGGATCTCCGACCAGTCGTCGCGCTCGAGCGACGAACCGGGCATATCGGCGATCTTCATGAACACTTTCATTCCAGACATGTGACTTCTCCTCGTGGGTGGGTTGTTCGTGGCAGGCGCGTCGTGCTCGCCTTCACCAGCAGATCCAAGGGTTCCTGGGCGCGATCACAGGAAATCTCGGGTTGTCTCTCGGGCCGGCTACGCGCCGGCGTTCACGCCTGCTCGGGCCGGGCGTGCCGGTCCGCTGTGCGCGGATTCTCGTCTAGTTGGGCGCTCAGCGCGCCCCCCCCTCGCCACCTACCAGCAACCAGGCCACGAACACCCCAAGTCCAATCGCAGCCAGGGCGCCGAGGACCAGCGCGAAGGGCAACAGGCTCTTGCCAGGCAAGGCGCCCACCCGCTTCCCGCTCAGGAAGCGCTGGAGGTCGCGCCGCAGCGCCTGGGCGGTCGGGTAGCGCTGAGTCGGGTCCTTGGCCATGGCCTTGCGGCAGATCGCGTCGATCCCCTCGGGGACGCCCGGGTCCAGGTCGCGGGGCCAGGTCGGGTCCTGGTGCTGCACGGCCTCCAGCACGAGCAGCGGACTGCCCGAGAACGGCGGCCGCCCGGTGAGCAGGTAATAGAGCAGCGCGCCCAGCCCGTAGACGTCGGCGGCGGGGGTCAGCCGGGTGCGGTCGGTGAGGCCGACCTCCTCGGGCGCGACGTATTCCGGGGTTCCGAGGAAGTCGCCGGTGCGGGTGAGGGTCTCTCCGCGGAGGTCCTTGGCGGTGCCGAAGTCGAGCAACACCGGCACCCCGTCGAGGCGCAGGACGACGTTGTCGGGCTTGATGTCCCGGTGCAGGACGCCGGCGTCGTGCAGCGCCTGCACCGCGTCGGCGAGCTGCTCGAGGACCTGGGCTGCCCGCGTGGGGGTCAGCTCTTCTTCGCCTTCGTCGAGGGGCGTGCCGTGGATCTGCTCGAGCACGATGAACGAGCCGGCCTCCACGCGGCCGACGTCGTAGAGCTTGACCACGCTCGGGTGGTCGACGCGCGCGAGGATCTGCGCTTCGCGCTCGAAGCGCGCCTGGGCCTGCGGGTCGAGCAGGTCCTTGGAGAGCAGCTTCAGCGCCAGCTCGCGTTCGGGGGCCTCAGGGTCGCGCACGCGGTAGACCGTCGCGGTGCCCCCCTTGCCCAGGCTCTCGATTCGCTCGTAGCGGCCCAGGCGGCGCGGGGTCGCGCGGCCGCGGTCGCCGCCGAGCTCGGCCGCGCTGAGCAGCCCCGCCGCGAACAGGCGCGCGCCGACGCCGGCCGAGGGGGCGACCTCCTCGGCCCGGGGCGCGGGCCCGATCGGCTTCGGCCCTGGGCGGTCGTCGCCGAGGGTCTCCTCTTCGTCGAAGTCGAAGTCGTCGCCCGCGGGCCCGAAGGAGAAGCTCGTCGCCACGCGCTCGGGGGCGGGGGGGTCGCCGAAGTCGAAGCTCCCCACCACGCGCTCCGTCCGCGGGAGCGAGGACTGCTTCGACGAGGACAAGGGCTGCGTCGTAGGCGACTCGACCACCGGAGGGAGGTCCTCCGGCGCGTGCATCTCCTGGGTCTCGGCCTCCGACGGGTCGTCGCGGGGGATCCGGATCCGGTCCGAGGAGGTGCCGAGGGGGAACTGCGTCGGGACGTTCCCGTGGTAGTAGCGCAGGGCCTCGCGCCGCCGCTCGGGGTCGTCCTGCGGGGCGGACTCGCTCACCCCGGGAACGCGCCGAGGGTCTGGACCATGCACGCGATCTCTTCGTCCAGCTCCTCTTGGCTCGAGACGTAGCGCCGCAGCTGGGCCCGGACCGCCCGGTTCAGCCGGCCTCGCGCGCGGTGCAGGCCCACGCGCACCTGGCCCACGGTGATCCCGAGCGACTCCGACAGCTCCTGGTGCGAGGCGGCCGGAGCCTGGATCTGAGCCTGCAGGATCCGGTGCTGCTCGGCGTGCTCCTCCGCGAGGTCGGCGAGGGCGGCCTCGATGATCCCCTCGAACCAGTTCGCGTCGAAGCTGGGGTCGGGGTCGGCCGCGGCGATCCCGTGCAGCGCCTCCGGACTCGCCTGGCGCCAGCCCCCGCCGCGCTTCTTCGCGCCCTGGATCGTGCGGCGCTCGCGCAGCACCCAGCGGGTGACGCCGAGGAGGTAGCTGCGAAAGCGCCCCTTGTTGGCGTCGGCGACCTTGAGCAAGTCCTTGCTGAACAGCTGGAGGAACACCTCCTGCTCGACGTCTTCGCTGTCTTCGTGGGAGAGCCCCTGACCGCGGAGGTAGCGCAGGAGCGGCGCGCGGTACTGCTCGACGAAGGAGGTCAGCGAGGCTTCGTCGCCCTCGCCAGCTTGCTGAATGCGACCCCAGAGGGTGGTTGGAAAGGCCATGGCGGAATCTTACCCGCTCTCGGGCGCGCCCGGCCCCACCCGGCCCTGACGCTCTAAGTCACTCGCGTGGAAGGACTCAGGGCGAATCCAGAAAATCCTGTGATCGCGCCCAGGAACCCTTGGATCTGCGGGTGAAGGCGAGCACGACGCGCCTCCCACGAACAACCCACCCACGAGGAGACGTCACATGTCTGGAATGAAAGTGTTCATGAAGATCGCCGATATGCCCGGTTCGTCGCTCGAGCGCGACGACTGGTCGGAGATCCGCGGCTTCAGCCACCTCATGGAGTACCCCTTCGACATGCGCGA
>JAGQRJ010000718.1 GCA_020425635.1 Planctomycetota bacterium
CCCGCCCGGCGCGGCGCCTCCAGCCGCGGCCGCGCCTGCCCCGGAGCAGGCCACCGGGCCCCAGGCCAGCCACTGGGGTGAGCACGCGCAGGCGCCCCCCGCGACCGCGCCTGCGGCCCCGCCGCCCAGCCCAGCGCCCCTCGACGAGCACGCTGAGACGCCCTCGCCCGACGAGGCGTGGTCCCTGGAGAAGACGCCGAGCACGGGGTTTCGCACCCTGCGCCGCCCCAACGAGACCCGCCGGGTGCTGGCGGGCATGCTGCGCACGCTGCTGCACCGCAAGGAGCTCAGCCGCGAAGACCTGAAGCCCGTGCTCGCCGGGACCCTGCAGAAGGCCGACGAAGAGGTCCACGCGAGCGCGGTCCTGGCCGTGCTCTGCAGCCCGCGGCACCAGGAGGGCGAGGTGCTGTCGGTGCACCTGGCGGGGCCAGGCGGCGACGGGGGCGCCCACCTCGCAGGGCACAAGCTCTTCCTCTACCCCGACGGCCTGCTCGCCCAGATCGTGCGGCGACGCAAGCCCTTCCTGCACTCCGACCCGCGCGGGATCCGCGCCTTGCCCCCCGAGCTGACCCGCGCCCTGGGGTCGCCGGTGTTCTCGCTGCTCGCGGTGCCGGTGCGGATCAACCGCAACAAGAGCGCGGTGCTGCTCGCGCTCAACAAGTACCCCGACCCACGGGAGCTGTTCGACCCCGACGACCTGGACCTGCTCAAGCACGTGGCCGACTCGTCGAAGCGCGCGATCCAGCGAGCCCTCGGGCTCCAGGTCCCGTTCAACGAGAGCGAGCGCGCGTGGTACGCCTCGCTGCTCTCGGGCTGCCCCTTCCAGCACCCCGAGGAGCCCTGCCCCGTCGACCGCGAGCTGCTGCAGACGATCCCGCGCGCCGTGTTCGAGCAGTTCTCGGTGCTCCCCGTGCGGCGGCTGGCCCCGACCGAAATGGCCGGGGTGGTGGTCGACCCTTCGGACTTCAAGGCGCTCAGCGACTTCGAGTCGGTGAGCGGCTTCCGCTTGACCCAGAAGCGGGTCGGGACGCCGACCTGGATCGCGGCGCAGCTCGAGCAGGCCTACGAGCACCCCGACAAGCCGCTGTTCCTCGACCCGATCCAGGACCTCGCCGCCGACCTGCGCCGGATCTACGAGCTTGGCAGCGACGTCGAGCGCCGGCGCGAGGTCTACGAGAGCTCGCCCCCGATCGTGCGCCTCGCCAACCACCTGATCGAGGACGCGCACAAGGAGGGCGCGAGCGACATTCACGTCGAGGCCCGCGACGCGCGCTGCCTGATCCGCTACCGGATCGACGGCGTGTGCCGTGAGCGGATCGAGCTCCCGTCGGCCGCGCTGCGCCCGCTCGTCGCCCGGCTCAAGATCATGAGCGACCTCGATATCGCCGAGCACCGCCTCCCCCAGGACGGGCGGCTCTCGTTCCGCGAGTTCAACCCCGCGGTCGACGTCGACCTGCGGGTCTCGGTCATGCCCATGCAGCACGGCGAGTGCGTGGTCATGCGCCTGCTCGACAAGCACCGCTCGACCCTGCCCCTCGACCAGCTCGGCTACTCGCCCCACGCGCTCGAGACCTACCGCGGGCTGATCACGAGCCCCTACGGCATGGTCCTGCACTGCGGCCCCACGGGCTCGGGCAAGTCCATGAGCCTCTACGCCGCGCTGAACGAGGTGAAGTCTCCGGAGTGGAAGGTCGTCACCGCCGAGGACCCGATCGAGTACACCCTCGAGGGGGTCAACCAGCTGCAGGTCCACAGCGAGATCGGGCTGACCTTCGCCGCGGCCCTGCGCTGCTTCCTGCGCCACGACCCCGACGTGATCCTGGTCGGCGAGATCCGCGACCCGGAGACCGCGCGCATGGCGGTGGAGGCGTCGTTGACCGGGCACCTCCTGCTCTCGACCCTGCACACCAACGACGCCGCCTCGAGCCTCCCGCGCCTCGAGCGCCTGGGGATCGAGCCCTTCCTCGTGGCGACCACGGTGCTCGGGCTGTGTGCCCAGCGCCTCGTGCGCCGACTCTGCGGCTGCAAGGTCCTGCGCGAGCCCGACCCCGCGGAGCTCGACTACCTCCGCCGCGCCAAGGGCGGGGTCGCCCCGGGTCAGATCGGGGTCCCCTCGGGCTGCGAGCGCTGCTCCGAGTCGGGCTACAAGGGGCGCGTCGGGATCTACGAGGTCATGAGCATGTCGGGCGAGCTGCGCCAGCGGATCTCGACCGGCTGCTCGACCGTCGAGCTCAAGAGCGTCGCTCGCCGGCAGGGCATGCGCACGCTCTTCGAAGACGCCATGGAGAAGGTCAACGCGGGGGTCACCTCGCTGCACGAGGCCTTCCGCGTCGCCTGCCCCGACGAGGAGCTGTAGCCCGCGCTGCTCACGACGAAGTGGTGAGTTCGCGGGCTAGGAGTCTCGCGAGGGCTGTCCCTCAGGGCACGACGAGCAGGTTGAAGCGCTGCCCTGCCGCGGCGGCCGCGCCGAGGAAGGCGCGCCAGGCGCGGAGGTCTTCGAGCAGCTCGGCGTCGCGCGTGGGGTCGAGGGCCCCGATCAGCGCGGCGGCGGTGGCGATCCCTTCGCCGGCCTCGAACCAGTCGGGGTCGAGGGGGTTCAGCGCTTCGGCGAACTCGGTCGCGAGCTCCGAGCAATCGAAGAAGGCGCTGGGCGCGGTGACCCCGAGCTGGGCGGCCAGGCGATCGAGGCGCTCCGCCTCGCGCTCGAGGGCCGAGCGGTCGTCCTCGTCGTTGAGCGGAGAGCCAGGGTCCTCCACGCGGAACCAGATCGTGTTGCCCACGCGGCTAGAGGCCGGGGCCGTTGTCGATCACTTTGCCCTTGATCAGCTCCTGGCCGAACTCGGCGCCGAGGGCGTCGGCGATCAGGTCGTCTTCGGAGTAGCCCGAGCCGCTGACCTCGTCGAGCATTTCCTTCAGCGCGCCGACGGCGAAGCTCCCGGTGGCGTTGCTGCGGTGCGCGAGGATCGCGCTGGCGAAGTAGTGCTCGTACTTGTCGTGCACGTCCTCGGAGTCGATCCCCGGGAGCTGCTGCAGCGGGAGGTTGCGTTGGTCGACGAGGAAGCCGAAGGCGAGCTCGAGCGCGGCGCGGTCCGAGGTCTCCTGCCCGCGCGCGACGCGGTAGATCTGCGCCGGGGTCCAGGGTCCGGGGATCGTGTCCATGGCCGCGCGCATGGCCTGGGTGTCGTCGCCGGTGCTGTAGCCGCGCAGCTCTTCGAGGCCGCGCGACCCGGGCTTGAACAGGTCCCACAGCGCGCGGGCCGTGCCCCAGGTCGCGGTGGCCTGGCGGAACACGGGGGCGTTGCGGGTCAGGCCGTCTTGCTCGCGGCGGATCTCGTCGCCGAGCTCGTCGACCTGGGGGGCCTTGGAGGTCCGGCGGCCGCGCCGGGTCTGGGTGGTCTCGCGCTGCGGGGGGTCGCGGCGCTCGGCGCGGAGCCTGCCGGCGGGCTTGCCGTCCTTGTAGACCACGCTGGTCAGCTCGCGGCCGTCGTTGGTGAGCAGCATGCTGAACTCGCCCTGGGTCTCGCCGCGCGCGTTCCCGCTGGCGGTCTCGCCGAGCAGCGCGCCGCGGAGGCCGACGGTCGGGGGGGCGCTGGGCTGGGTGTTGGGGAAGGTCACGCGGTAGAGGCCGGCGCCGACCTTGGTGCCCTGGCCGGTCATGCCGTTGGAGAGGGTGACCTCCACGGCGAAGCTGCCGTCGGGGCGTTGGACGCGGCGGACGGTCCCGTTCAGGGCCTGCCCGTCGAGGGAGCCGTGGACCTCGATGTCCGCCGAGGCGACCGACGCCACCAGGGCCAAGGCGAGCAGGCAGGTACGCATTCCGATCCTCTCTCTTCTCTCCAAAAGCGATTATACAATTCAGTGACCGTCCCGCTTCCTTCCAGACAAAGGACTTAGCTGTTTCGTCCCATCTGGACGACTCCAAAAGGAGTCCGTATTCGACCCGACACCCCGAGACGCACGGAAACCCCGTCCGTCAGCCGACGCGCCCCTAAGGTTCGCTGGAGCAAGAACCAACGACGAGGGGGGAGCGCTTCACCGCTCCCCCCTCGGCCCTCGCGAGCGGTCGCGCTCGTTAGCGGGTGCGCCAGTAGCCGTCGCGGCTGTTCAGCCAGTAGAAGTCGTAGGGGTTCAGGCGAGGCAGGTAGCGGAAGGGCTTGCCCGCGGCGTCGTACTCGACCTCGCCGAAGAGGGTGAAATACCAGGGCTGAGGCGGCGCGCCGGTGGGGCGCTCGACGATCCCGGCCTCCCGGACCTCGTGGACGATGCTGCTGACCCACTTCAGCTCGACGGCCTCGGTGGCGAACTCGGCCCAGTCGCCGGTCGAGTTCTTGGCGTACATCTGCTTGACCCAGTCTTCGGGGGAGACCCCGATCTTCTTGCAGACCGGGTTCATGAGGCGCTTGGACCACTCCTCGGCCTCTTCGACCTGCTCCTTGATCTGGGTCATGTTGCCGTTGGCGCCGGTGCTCATTTGGTGGTGCAGGATCACGGCGTTGGGGTAGGCGTAGGAGTGGTCGGCGAGGGTCGTGATCACCGCGGCCATGCTCGCGGCGAAGGACTTCACGACCACGTGGATCGGGGCCTTGCTGGCTTGCATGGCCTTCACGATCCGGTAGCCCTCCATGACCGAGCCGCCGGGGCAGCGATCGATCACGATGAAGATCGGGGCGCTCGGCGACTGGTTGTTGAAGAAGTGGATCCGCTCGCAGACGTAGTCCGCGGTGCCGGTAATGATCGGCTCGTTGAGCGAGATCCTGCGGTCGGAGATCGTGAGCACCCCGTCGGCGAAGGGCTCGGCGGGGTAGGGCACCTCGCTCGCGACGACGTCCTTGAGCCGCTCCTGGGCGCGGCGCAGCTCGACGGCGCTCTCGAGCTCGGCGAGCTTCGCGCGCTGGGTGGCTTGCTGGCTCTCGAGCTGCAGGCGGCTGAACTGGAGCCGGGTCGACTCGGCCTGGATCCGGATCCGCTCGGCGGCGTCCTTGAGCTCGAGCTGGCGCAGCTCGGCGGAGAGGCGCTCGTTCTCGGCGTCGAGGCGCTCCTTCTGCGCCACGGCCGCGGCCAGCTCCTGCTCGAGCTTGGCGTGCTCGACCTCGCGCTCGAGGCTCAGGCGCTCGCGGGTGGCCTTGAGCTCGCCGAGCTCCTCGTGCTCGCGCAGCTTGTCCTTGTCGTCGAGGCGGTCGATCTTGGCCTTGACCTGGTCGCGGTCCTGCTCGAGCTTCGCCTTCTGCAGGGCGCTGGCGGCTTCGAGGCGCTTGAGCTCGGCGCGCTGGGCGGCGAGCTCGGCGTCGAGCTTCTGCTCCTCGAGCTTCGCCTTGGCCTCGAGGTGCGCCGCCTCGGCCTCGAGCTTGGCGATCTCGCGCTGGTGCGCGTTGCGCAGCTCGGCGAGCTCGTCCTCGAGCTTCGCCTTCTCGGCGCGTAGGCGCTCGACCTGGTCGGGGGTGGGGGGCGCGTCCTGGGCGAGGGCCGGCGCGGCCAGCGCGACGCAGAGGGCGATCCAAGGCAGACGTGACTTCATGTGCAGAGCTCCGATCGTGGGTAGGCGGGGCCGACGCCCCTGGCGCGGCCATTATCCCCGACTCGAGCGAGTCCGTGAGGGATCTGGGGCGGGGGTGCCTCGCTCTGTGTTCGAAAGGCACCCCCTTGAAACGCATTCGAGCTAAGGGGGTGCCCGAGTCGGCCCTAAGTCCTGCGTGAGCGGTGACATGACCGGGGCCTGCGGTTTGCACTGCAACTCGGCGTTGGGTTGTACGGGAGCCGGTCCGTGGGTTTGAGCGATAGCGTCGAAGGCCTCTTCAATTGGATGGACGACGCCGCCGAGGCGGTGGTCCCTGGCAAGCGCGAGGTCGGCAAGGACCGCTCCTTCCGCCCCCCCAGCGATGAGTCGATCGAGTGCGTGCTCTCGTGGATGGACGAGCTCGCCCAGCCGAACTCCGAGCGCGTCGTGCAGGCCCACCGCCGCGAGCGCCCGGTCAAGTCGCGCCGCTCGGCGAAGCGGGCCCAGGCCCGCCCTGCGCAGGTCCAGCCCGCTCCCAGCGCCCGCGCGCGACCCACCAAGAAGAAGCCCCGCAAGCCCCAGCACGCCAAGCGCACCCAGCCCGCCGCGCAGCCTCGCCCGCAGATCTTGCGCGAGCTGGGCCCGCCCCCCGTGCACAGCGCAGTGGTCACGGGCCGCCGCCCCCAGGCCGGACTGACCGAGTCCGAGGTGTGGTTGCTGGGGTCGCCGCCCGAGGTCGCGCTGGGAAGCGACGCCGGCCGCACCGCGGGCCCGCGCGCGTTCGTGCCGCCCGCCCCGCCCGCCGTCACCCCCC